>JASFWR010000056.1:0-13561 GCA_050049155.1 Planctomycetota bacterium
CGGCGCCCCCCGGGGGGGCCCCCACGCCGCCCCCGACCGTGCCGGAGCGGGGCCGCAGGACCCTCTGGTGGATCCAGCGGCCAGGGGGAGGCCCTTCCAGCCAGAAGAGGTGAACGACCCCGGCGAGGGGTCGTCCCGTGTCGGGGTGCGCCGCGTGGGGCGCACCCACCGCGAGCCACGCGCCGTCCCCCACGAACCGCAGGGCCGCCGATGCCCCGAAGGAGGTGCCCGCCTCGGCCGTCGGCGGGCGCAGGAGTCGCGGCTCGCCGGGCCGGCCCGTCCACGGGTCGAGGTGGACGATCGTCACCGAGCCCATCCGGTCGGTCCCCTCGAGGCTCCCGGGGGCGCCGAGCACGAGCCACCCGTGTGCGTGCAGGACCAGCCGCCCGAACTCGTCCTCGCCGACGCGCGGAGCCGAACCGGTCCCCGGGGCGGAGACTCCCCCGGGCGCCGGGCCCGCCCAGGTGAGGCTGTCCTCGCCAGCCGCCCAGCGGCCCGAGTCCCCGCGTCCCGGAGCCCCTTGTCCCGGGGCCCCGGCCGGAAGGGCCCCGAACACGCGGCCGCCCGCCTCCGGCCGAGCTCCAGCCGGAGCCCCGCAGACCACGAGGTCCCCCTGGAGCGCCACGGCGGCGCCGAACCCGGTGGAGCGTCCCGGCGCCGCGCCTCGCAGGAAGGAGGCCGGCGGGTCCACCCACCCCTCGAGGTGGAGCTCCTCCCCGTTCCCCGCGCGCTCGCCGGCCGCCCCTCCCCCATCGAGGTCGCCGCCGGACCACCCGCGCCCCTCCGCCAGGCCGGCCGCGGGCACCAAGCACAGCAACACCGCTGCGATCCCCCTCGACCGCGGGACGCGCGTCGCTCGGGATCGAGCCAGCGCCGGCCACCGCCGGGCACCCTCCCGGAGCCCCGCCCCCTCGCCCGAACCGGGACCTACCAGAAGGGCCCGTTTGGGGGCGGCCGAGCTCGGTGCCCTCCGGACCTTGCCGCCAGGGCGCCGGCGCGGCCCCCGGCCGCCCCCGGCCAGGATCGGCGTGCGCCGCGTCCACCGCGCCCCGATCCCGGCCGCCAGTCCCTCGATGACTCCGCTCCGACGATCCTTCATGCCTCCTCCTGCACGCTTCACCCACGTGCCGGACGCGCGGCTCCGACGATCGTTGCGGGCTGAGGCGGGAATCTCGCGCCCCCATGGCCGATACTCTCGCGCCGACATGATGGACCCCGACCACAGACCGCTTCGCGTGGGCTCGGTCCCCTACCTGGTGGGGCGGCCCCTCGACCTCGGGCTCGGCGACGAGCCGGGCATCGCGCTCCACCACGCGGTCCCCGCCCTGCTCGTGGAGCAGCTCCGGGCCGGCGAGATCGACGTCGCTCTCGTCTCGTCCATCGAGCTGTTCCGCACCCCGGGCTACCGCTTCCTCGACGGCATCGCCGTGGCCGGGGAGAGCTACGTGGGGAGCGTCCAGGTCTTCCTGCGCCAGCCGATCCAGGAGGTCCGCTCCATCGCCATGGACCCCTCGAGCCGCGCGGCCGCGGCCCTGACCCGGACCCTGCTCCACGAGCGCGACGGCGGGCCGCCGGAGTACGTCGAGGTGCCCCTGGGCGAGGACCCGCGGGGCCGCACCGACACGGACGCGTGGCTGAGGATCGGCGACCCGGCCCTGCGCGAGACCCTGACCATCGACGCCCCCGCCTGGAACCCCAGCGAGGAGTGGCGGCGAAGGACCGGCCTGCCGTTCATCTTCGCCGCCTGGATCGTCCGGGGGGACGCCGACATCGAGCCGCACCTCGGGGCCTTCGTGCGGGCCCGGGAGAACGGGCGCGCCGCCATCGCGGACCTGGCGCGCCAGGCAGCCTCCGAGTGGGGGCTGCCGGAAGCCAAGTGCTTGGAGTACCTCACCGAGGAGTGCAGCTACGACCCGGGCGGCGCCATGGCCCCGAGCCTGGCCGAGTTCCAGCGCCGCGCCGCGCTCGCGGGCGTCTGCCCGAGGAACATCCTGCCCGACCCGATCGATCTGGGCCTGAGCGGCCGCTAGCCTCGGGCGGGCCCCGGCACCGGGGCCCCGACATGCCCCGGCTGATCGAAGACCCCACCTGCCCCCACTGCGGGGCCGCGCTCCCCGACCCGGCGCCGCGGGTGTGCCCGGCCTGCGCCGGCTCCCTGCAGCAGCGCTACCTGAAGGCCGGCTGCCTCTCCTCCGGGCCCGCGGTGTTCCTGCTCGGGTGGCTGCTCCTGAGGGCCCTGGGCGCCTGACGGAGGAGGCGCGACCGGGGCGCCTGGGGACCCGCCCCGAGCGGTGAAATCCGACCGGGCCCTCACCCAAGAAGGGGGCCCATGGCCAGCCTACGCATCTATCGCGACCGCCCCCTCGGCGACGACCGCGCCCCGGACGACCTCGTTCGAATTCGAACCGACGGCGGGGCGCGCCGCGGATCCGCCGGGAACGTCATCGCGGCCCTGGCCTCGTTCATCGTCCCGGGCCTGGGCCAGCTGGTCCAGGGACGCCCCCTCGCCGCCGCCGTCCTCTTCGCGGCCGTCACGGTGGGCTACGCCCTCTGGATCCTGCTCTTCCCGGCCGTCCTGGCCTTCCTCCTGCACGCCGTCTCCGTCATCGACGCCGCCCTCTGGGAGGAAGCGTAGCCCGCGCCCGTCGCGGGCTTGTACGGCCCTCCCCACGCCCCTATCGTGCTCGGGATCCCCAGCGTCCGCCGCACCGGCGCTCGCAGGTGACCCTCGAGGACCCTCCATTGGCGCGCACCCGTACGTCGAAGACGAAGACGACGAAGAAGAAGACCGGCACCCGCAAGCGCTCCGCCAAGAAGGCGCCGAGCCTCTTCGAGGACATCGGCGGCCCGGGCGGAGGGTCGGGCGCCGGCGGCGCCGCGGGTGACGGGGAGGAGGCGATCGCCCTCCACGAGGCGGCGGAGGCCCGGTACCTCAACTACTCGCTCTCCGTCATCACCAGCCGCGCGCTCCCCGACGTGCGCGACGGCCTCAAGCCGGTCCAGCGCCGGATCCTCTACACGATGCTCCGGGAGCGCATGCTCCCGGACGCCAAGCCGCGCAAGTGCGCCGGGGTGGTCGGCTCCGCGCTCAAGGACTTCCACCCCCACGGCGACACGGCCCTGTACGACGCGCTTGTGCGCATGGCCCAGCCGTGGCAGATGCGCCACAACCTCGTGGACGGGCACGGCAACTTCGGGTCCATCGACGGGGACTCCGCGGCGGCCTATCGGTACACGGAGTGCCGCCTCGCCCCGCCGGCCCTGCCGCTGCTCGACGACATCAGGAACGGCACCGTTCCGTTCCGGCCGAACTACGACGGCACGAACGAGGAGCCCGTGGTCCTCCCAGCGCGGTACCCGAACCTGCTGGTCAACGGCGGCGCCGGCATCGCCGTGGGGATGGCGACGAACATCCCGCCGCACAACATGGCGGAGACCCTCTCCGCCTGCCTGAAGCTGCTGGCGGACCCCGAGATCAAGGACTACCAGCTCGTCGCGAACGACGCGATCCAGGGGCCGGACTTCCCGACGGGCGGCCAGGTGCTGGCGTCCAGGGAGCAGCTGCGAGAGATCTACAAGACGGGCTCCGGCCCCATCAAGATCCGCGGCACGAGCGCCATCGACCGGAAGATGAAGTCGCGCAGCGTCAAGACGCTGGTGATCTCCAGCGTCCCGTACGGCGTGAACAAGGCGACGCTCGTCGAGCAGATCGGCCAGATCGTGGTCCAGCGGAAGATGGCCCTGATCGTCGACGTCCGCGACCTCTCCGCGGAGGACATCCGGATCGAGCTGGACCTCAAGAAGGACGCCGACCAGCAGAAGGTCCTGGCCTACCTGTACCGGCACACCAGCCTGCAGGTGAACTACAACTACAACCTCACCTGCCTGGTCCCCACGGAGAACCCGGAGGTGGGCGCGCCCGAGCGGCTCGGGCTCAAGCAGGTGCTGTGGCACTTCCTCCACTTCCGCCTGGACGTGGTCACCCGCCGCCTGCGCAACGAGCTGCGGGGCCTCGAGAAGCGGGTCCACATCCTCGAGGGCTTCGCCCTCGTGTTCGACGCGCTGGACCAGATCATCAAGATCATCCGCGCGTCGAACGGCAAGGCGGACGCGGCGAAGAAGATCCGCAAGAAGTTCAGTCAGCTCGACGAGGAGCAGACCGACGCGATCCTGGAGCTGAAGCTCTACCGGCTCGCCAAGCTCGAGATCAACCTCGTGATGGAGGAGCTCGAGGCGAAGCGCACCCGCGCGGACGAGATCCGCGCGCTCCTCGACGAGGACGACAGCGACCCCACGGCGTCGGGGCGCTGGGGCATCGTGCGCGACGAGCTGAAGGACGTCCTCAAGGACCTCGGCAAGTCCAAGGAGGCCAAGCGGCGCACGGTGGTCGAGGCCCCGGTGGAGGAGGTGGAGTACTCCGAGGAGGACTTCATCGTCGCCGAGGACACGCACCTGCTCGTGACCCGGGACGGCTGGGTCAAGCGCCAGAAGGAGATCAAGGAGCCCACCAAGTCGAGGATCCGGGATGGCGACAGCGTCCTCGCGTGCGTGGCGGGCTCGACCCGCGCCACGGTCGGCTTCTTCTCCTCGGCCGGCACCTGCTACACCGCGCGCTTCGCGGACCTCCCGGCCTCGACTGGCTTCGGGGAGCCGATCCAGAAGCTCTTCAAGCTGAAGGACGGCGAGCGCATCGTCGCGGTGGTCTCCTTCGACAAGCGAACCCTCAAGGGCAGCATCGCGGAGGACCCCAAGGACCCCGAGTCCTGCCCCTTGGTCCACGGCTTCGCCGCCACCAGCGACGGCTACGCGCTGCGCTTCGGCCTCGACAAGTTCCAGGAGCCGTCGACCCGCTCCGGGCGGCGCTTCGCGCGCCCCGCGGCGGGGAAGTCCGTGATCGGCGTGCTGAAGGTGCACGGCAGCGAGACGATCCTCGCCGTCACCGAGCGGTGCCGCGCCATCGTCTGCGCCGCGGAGGAGGTCAACTACCTGGGCGGCCCTGGCAAGGGCGTCCGGCTCATCAAGGTGGCCAAGGACGACGCACTCCTCGGCTTCAAGGCCAGCCGCGGGGACCGCGACCTGCTCACGGTCGAGACCAACCGCGGCGCGCAGAAGAACATCTCCACCGTCAAGTACCGGACCACGTCCCGCGGCGGCGTGGGGACCGAGATCCAGAAGAACGGGCGGATCAAGCGCATCGTCCACGACCCCGTGAGCTCGCCGAGCCTGTAGCACGATGGCCAAGGCTTACACCGCTGACCAGCTGACCGTCCTCCAGGGCCTCGAGGCCGTCCGGAAGCGGCCGGGGATGTACATCGGCGGCGTCAACAGCGCCGGCCTGCACCACCTGGTCTGGGAGGTCCTCGACAACTCCGTGGACGAGGCCATGAACGGCCACGCCACGGAGATCACCCTCACGCTGCACAAGACCGGTGAGACAGTGACCGTCGCCGACAACGGCCGCGGGATCCCCGTCGACCGGAACAGGAAGACCGGCAAGTCCGGGCTTGAGCTGGTCCTGACGGAGCTCCACGCCGGCGGCAAGTTCCAGAACGACGGGGACGGGAACTACAAGACCTCCGGCGGCCTCCACGGGGTCGGAGCGTCGGTCGTCAACGCCCTCTCCAAGAAGCTCACGGCGGTCGTCCGGCGAGACGGCGGGCAGTACAAGATGGAGTTCGCCCGCGGCGTGGCGACCACCAAGCTGCTCAAGGCCAAGGGGAAGGAGGTCCGCGGGTCGGGGACGACCATCACGTTCACGCCGGACCCCAAGATCTTCCCGAAGACGACCTTCAACGCGGAGACCCTGCAGCAGCGGCTCGAGACGGCCGCCTTCCTGCACTCCAACGTGAAGATGGTCTTCGTGGACGAGGTGTCCGGGAAGCGGACCGTCTACCGCCACGAGAACGGCATCCGGGACTACCTGGAGGACGTGCGCAAGTCGCGCGCCGCCTCCCCCACCCACGAGGAGCCCTTCTTCCTCGCGAAGGAGACCGCCGAGGCGAGGGTCGAGATGGTCTTCCAGTGGACGGAGTCCACGGACGAGCACGTCCGGAGCTACGTCAACGGGATCACCACCGGCGCGGGCGGGAGCCACGAGAACGGGTTCCGCGCGGGCCTGAACAAGGCCGTCCGGAACTACATCGAGACCCACAAGCTCACCCCGCGCGGGGTCAAGATCACCCACGAGGACATCCGCGAGGGGATCGTCGGGATCCTCTCCGTCTTCATCGCCGACCCGCAGTTCCAGGGCCAGACCAAGGACCGGCTCAACAACCCCGAGGTGCAGGCGCTGGTGGACGGCGCCCTGCGCCCGGCGCTGGAGCAGTGGCTCAACTCCAACAGCTCCACCGCCGAGCAGATCATCACCCGGGTGATCGCCGCGAGCCGGGCCCGCGCTGCGAGCCGGGCGGCCTCCGCGTCCGTGTCGCGGAAGTCCGCCACCAGCCGGCTGACGCTCCCGGGCAAGCTCTCCGACTGCTCGACCAAGAACCGGGACGACTCCGAGCTCTTCATCGTGGAGGGCGACTCCGCGGGCGGGTCCGCCAAGCAGGGCCGGAACCGCACGCTCCAGGCGATCCTGCCGCTCCGGGGGAAGGTCCTGAACACGGAGGACGCGGGGCTCAAGAAGGTGCTCGACAACAAGGAGCTCTCCGACCTCGTCACCGCCCTCGGCTGCGGGATCGGGCCCACCTTCGACCTGTCGAAGCTCCGCTACCAGCGGGTCATCCTGCTCGCGGACGCGGACTCCGACGGGCACCACATCACCACGCTCCTGCTGACCTTCTTCTACCGCCACCTCCCCGGCCTCCTCTCCGCCGGGCGCCTCTACATCGCCGTCCCCCCTCTCTACCGGGTGGACATCGGGAAGGAGACCTGGTGGGCGGCGGACGAGGCGGACCGGGACCGGATCCTGTCGGAGCACGGCGGCGGGCGCTCGACCCCGTCGATCACCCGCTTCAAGGGCCTCGGGGAGATGATGCCCCGGACCCTGTGGGAGACGACCCTCGACCCCTCCCAGCGACGCCTGCTCAGGGTCGAGATCGCGGACGGCCTGCTGACAGATCGCGTGATGAGCGACCTCATGGGGAAGGATCCCTCCGCCCGCTTCCGCTTCATCATGGAGCGCGCCGAGGAGGCCACCGAGGTCGACCTCTGAGTCACGCCCCCGCCGGGCGGGGACGTGTCGCTCCCCGCAGGCGGGGCCCGCCGGTGGGCCCCACGGGAAGGCCGGCGCGAGGGCCCCGGCCTCAGGATGGCGCTTCTCGGACCGCGAGCGTCCCGCGGAGGTGGACGCGGAGGTGGGCCCGCGTTCTGATAGTGCTCCCCATCCCTCACCGAGGATCCACCTCTCTCCCATGTACGGACTCGTGAACCGCGCTGTCGAAGGGCTCGTCCGGAGCCAGTTCGGAGATGACACCTGGCTGACCATCTGCGAGCGCGCCGGAGTCGACCCGAGCGGCTTCGTGGCCATGGACGTGTACGACGACGCCGTCACCTACAGCCTCGTGGGCGCGGCCTCGGAGACCCTCGGCCTGCCCGCCGACAAGGTCCTCGAGGCGTTCGGTGAGTACTGGACCGTGTACACGATCGAGGAGGGGTACGGCGACCTCGTGGCCATGATGGGCGGCTCCCTCAACGAGTTCCTCGACAACCTCGACGCCATGCACGCGCGCATCGGCGGCACGATGCCGGAGCTGGTCCCGCCCAGCTTCAGCCGGGAGGAGCAGGAGGACGGCAGCAGCCTGCTCCACTACTACTCCAAGCGTGAGGGCCTCGCGCCCATGGTGGTCGGCCTCGTCAAGGGGCTCGCGAAGCGCTTCGGGACCGAGGTCGAGATCGAGTGCCTCGGCGAGGAGGCGCCCGGACACCAGCGGTTCCTCATCCGGGAGCAACCCGCCGGTTCATGACCGACCCCTCGGTTTCCTTCTCCGCGACCGGCTTCTCGGCGGCCTTCCCGTTCGGGTTCGTGCTCGACGAGGGGGGCCATTTCGTGGTCGTGGGTGACGCGCTGAAGCGCCGCCAGGGCGTGGAGGTCGGCGACGACGCCGAGGCCGCGTTCGAGGTCCTCCGGCCGCGGAGCTCGAAGGGGGTGGGGTTCGCCGTGCAATCCGTCGGGGTGGTCACGGTCCTCCGCCACCGGGCCTCCGGGCTGGAGATCAAGGGCAGCGCCGTCTCCCTCCTCGGGGCGGCGCGACACGCCTTCGTGGGCTCCCCCATCCTCCACAGCGTCAAGGAGGTCGCGGAGCAGAAGCTAACGCTCGGAGACTTCCCCCCCAACGACGCCACGCCCGACCTGCTCCTCAGCATGCAGGCCACCTCCACGGCGCTGGACGACGCGCGGAAGCTCGGGAAGTCGCTCAGCGTGGCCCTCAACGACGCCCACGCGGCGGTGCGGGCGAAGGAGCGCTTCCTCGCGGTCATGAGCCACGAGATCCGGACGCCCCTGAACGGCTTCGGGGCCATGATCGACCTCCTGCGCACCTCCCCGCTCACGGAGGAGCAGCAGGAGCAGCTCGTGACCATGGACTCCTGCGCCCAGTCCCTGCTGGCGCTCGTGAACGACATCCTCGACCTCTCGAAGCTGGAGGCGAGCGGGGTCGAGCTGGAGCTCGCGCCGATGTCCGTGGAGGAGACGGTCGAGGAGACCACCAACCAGTTCCGCGCCAAGGCCGAGGCGAAGGGGCTGGCCCTGGAGTTCCACGTCTCGGCGTCGTTCTCGGGGCCGCGCATGGGCGACCCCCGGCGCATCGGGCAGGTGGTCGCCAACCTCCTGGGCAACGCCATCAAGTTCACCACCGAGGGGAGCATCGCGGTCGACCTCGCGGCCGTCGGCGAGACCCTCGGCAGGGTCACCATCACGGACACGGGGATCGGGATCGCCCCCGAGGCTCAGTCGTCCCTCTTCGACCCGTTCACCCAGGCGGACAGCTCCGTGACCCGCCGGTTCGGCGGCACCGGGCTCGGCCTGGCCATCTCCAGCGAGCTGGCCCGCGCCATGGGCGGCTCCCTGGAGCTGACGCGCAGCAGCGCGGAGGGAAGCACCTTCACGTTCACCTTCAGCGCGGAGCCCACGAAGGCCGAGACCGTCGCTCCCGGCACCAGCGGGGCGGACAGCCCCATAGCGCCCGAGGACCTCGACTGCCTGAGGCTCTCCCGGATCCTCATCGTGGAGGACAACCTGATGAACCAGCAGATCGCGCGGCGTCTCGTGGAGAAGCTCGGCGCGGTGGCGACGGTGGTCGGGGACGGCCGGGCCGCGGTGAGCACCGTCCGGGAGCGGGAGTTCGACCTGGTGCTGATGGACCTGATGATGCCCGTGATGGCTGGCACGGAGGCGACCCGCGCCATCCGCGCCCTGGAGGTGCCCTGGTCGAACCTGCCGATCATCGCCTTCACGGCGGGCGCCTTCGAGCACGACCGGGAGGACGCCCGATCGTCGGGCATGGACGGCTTCCTCGAGAAGCCCGTGCGGCTGAACCGCATGCGCGAGGTGCTCCTCGAGCACCTCGGCCCGGCCTCCTGAGCGATCAGCCCTTCGTGGCGTCGGTCATGGACACCGACGAACGCGACGCCGCGTTGCCCGCGGTCCCCGTCTTGTGGCCGGGGTCGACCCAGCTCCGGACGGTGTCCACGCCGCCGAAGAGCCGGCGGGAGAGCTTGGCGTAGGCGCCGAAGGCCTTGGCCTCCAGTCGGGCGCTCGTGTAGCTCCCGTCCTCGAGGCGCCGCTGGGCGCGGCGCTCCCACCAGCCCACCTTGCCCCGGGCGAGCCCGTAGCTGAGCGTGGCGTGGTGCTGGTACATCATGCGCGCCCTGGCCACCCGCGGCGGGATGTTGCCGGGCCAGGTCTCCTCGAGGTGGTACTCCCCGATGGAGCCCCACTCGGGGATCGTGGTCGGGCCCTGGTAGCCGAGGGCGACGGCCTCGTCCCACATGACGGTCCCGGGGATCGGGCGGTAGGGCCAGACGTTCGGGCGCGCCAGCGGCGCGGCGTTGTGCAGGCGTCGGCACTGGTCGATGGTCGCCATCATCGACTCCTCGCTCTCGCCCGGGTACCCGATGATGTACGTGATCGAGCCCTGCACGCCGCGCCGGTCCATCTCGACGGCCGCCGCGATGTTGTCGTCGCCTTTGATGGGCTTGCCGATGCGCTTCATCATCTCGTCCATCCCCGCCTCGGCACCGATCTCGGCCACGTACATGCCGGACTCCGCCATCATGTCGAGCGTGTCCTGCTTGTAGTTGAGGATGGAGTGCGTCTCGATGAACGAGTTCCAGCCGATGCGCAGGTCGCGCTCCAGCAGGCCCTCGGAGAAGGCGCGGGTGCGCTTCTGCATGACGCCGAAGTTGGCGTCGTGGAAGCGGATGGAGTCGAAGCCCCAGCGGTCGTGGAGCTCCTCGATGTCATCGAGCATCCGCTCGGCCGGCATGCACTTCCAGCGGCGCATGCTGATCTCGGGGCTGCAGCAGAAGCCGCAGGGCTCGGGGCACCCGAAGCTCGAGAAGTAGGTGATCCCGAAGTACGGCTTGCCGTGCCCGATCCAGGGCGGCGTCGGGAGCCGGAGCACGTCGCGAGCCGAGTGGGCGCGCATCTGGTGCTCGCGGTAGGGCTCGGGGTCGATGAGGTGCCACGGCACGTTGGGCACCTGGTCCCAGCCGGCGACGGCGCGGCGGGGCGTCCTGATCACCTCGCCATCCCGCAGGTACGCGATCCCCTCGATGTCGTCGAGGGGCTCACCGCAGGCGATGGCGTTCACGACGTCGCGGAAGACGAGCTCGCCCTGCCCGATGACGACGCACTCGTACAGCCCCGTCTCGAGCATGAGGTCCGGCTTGACGCTGGCGAACCAGCCGCCGATCACCGCGGGGACGTCCGGGTGCTTGGCCTTGCACGCCTGCATGGCGAGCCAGCCGTCCGTGACCATGTAGCCGAGGATGGCGGTGGTCCCCACCATCAGCGCGCCCTCCGCCTCCTGGACGAAGCGCTCGTGGCCCTCCGTCCCGCTGTAGAGGCTGCCGTCCACGATCCTGACGTCGAAGCCATCCTCGAGGGGGAAGGCCGAGATCGTCATCAGCTCCAGCGGGAGCATGTCCTTGCTCGACTCGACACCGAGGCTGTCGTCCACCTGCTTCGGCTGGTAGAGGACGATCTTCTTCTTCTGACGCTGGATCATGATTCCGGGGGAAGGGCCGGCGCTGCAACGGCGGCGCTGGTCCCCACCAGTCTACTCGGCTGTTCGGCGGGTGATCCTCGATGCGACACGGAGAGCTTCCGTGAGATTCCCCGGATCTGCGACAGGCTGCCCGTCCGGGCGCCTTTTTCCGACGATATCGAAGGCCGTCCCGTGCATCGGACTGAAACGCCGGTACGGCAGACCCGCGATGTAGGTCACTCCGCTGTGGGCTCCGGCCAGCTTGAGCGGGATGAACGCCTGGTCGTGGTAGAGGGCCAGGACCCCGTCGAAGTGGCCGTTGAGCCCCCGCAGGAAGACCGAGTCCGGCGCCACCGGCCCGTGCACGTCGACCCCCGCCTGCCGGGCCCTCTCCACGGCGGGCGCGAGCACGTCCAGCTCCTCGCGTCCGAAGAGCCCGCCCTCCCCCGCGTGCGGATTGAGGCCCGCGAGCGCCAGGGTCGGGTCCTCGATCCCGATCGCCGTCAGCGCCTCGTGGAGGAAGAGCAGCCGATCGAGGACGTGCTCGGTGGTGGTCCGGTCGAGGGCCTCCCTCAGCGGGACGTGCCGCGTCGAGAGCATGACCCGGAGCTTCCCCGCGAAGCCGAGCATCTCGTACCGCTCGACGCCGCACCACTTGCTGAGCAGCTCCGTCTGCCCCTCCACCCGCTCGCCGGCCGCGTGCATGGCGGCCTTGTTCACCGGGCCGGTCACGAGGGCGTCGACCTCCCCGGCGAGGGCCAGCTCGTGACCCGCCCGCAGCGCGCTCAGGGCCGCCGCTCCGCAGCTCGCCTGCACCTCGCCCGGGCGCCACGCGTCGGGCCCGCCGGTGTCGATCCATCCGGCCGCCGCGTCGCCCAGGTCGGAGGGCGCCGACACCAGGGGGATCGACTCGGGCCGCACGGCGGCGTGGCCGAGCAGCAGCACCCGCGCCTCGCCCCGGATCGCCTCGGCGGCGAGCGGGGCGATCTCCGGACCGATCCCCGAGGGGTCGCCGACGGACAACGCGAGGAGGGGCTTCACGGCGAGCATCTTAGGACGGGCCGCTATCGAGGGGACCCTTCACGGGTGCGTCGATACCGCGCGGGGCTCCACAGGTGCCCGGGGTGAGCCCACGGCCCTGACGTGGACGCGGCCACTGGCGGCGGCAGGCCGAGCGAGGGCCTGGTCCTCCGCGGCGATCAGCGCCTCCCGGGGACAGCGCCGGCCCTGGAGCGCGCCTCTCGAGCGAGGGGCGCCTCAGGCGGACTCCAGGTCCCTCCCCAGTCGCTCCTCGTTCATCGCCCAGAGGAAGGTGATGAGCTGCGCGACGGCGCCGTAGACCTCGACGGGGATCTCCTCCCCGAGCTCCACCATGGAGAGCAGCTCCAGGAGGTCCCGGTCCTCCCGGACCGGAACGCCGGCCGCGGCGGCCGTCTCCAGGATCCGGTCGGCGATCTCGCCGCGCCCCCGGGCCACGACGGACGGCGCCCGCTCCTGCTGCTCCCGGTCGAAGTGCAGGGCCACGGCCTCCCGCGGCCGCTCGGGGCGCCGGGGGCCCTGGGGGTGCTGGGAACGCTCCTTCATCCCTCCAGGTCCATCACGTGGTCCTCGGGCTTGAGGCCGACGCGGCGCGCGTCGACCCGCGCCTCCTCCTCGGTCCCGTCCGCCACGGCGAGCAGCACGCGGCGCCCCTCGAGGCCGAGCAGGGACTCGAGCTCCGCGGCGCGGAAGCGAATCTCCCGGGCGACGTCCGGGTCCGCCACCACCAGCCGGAGCGCCACCTGGTCGTCACGGACCGCGAGGTCGGCGCGCACGGGGCCGAGCCCGCTGAAGTCGACGCCGACCGTCACGTGGCAGGAGTCCCGCCCCCGATCGCCCTTGCCCCCGCCTCCGGTGCGCTCGTCCCCCACCAGCTGCACCGTGGCGAACTGCTCGGCGCCGTCCGGCACCGCGAACCCGAAGGCCGGCGGGTCCCCGAACTCGCGGCGCGCCACGTTCCAGGCGTGCTCGAACTCACGGGCGGCGAGGTGGCGGCCGATGACCTCGCGCAGCCAACCGCCGCTCCGCCCCGACTCGGCGATCAGGGCGGCCGCCACGTCCTGCGGGCTCCGGAGCGCGCCGCCGAGGAGCGCGTCCAGGTAGGCCGCAGCGTTCGCCGCGCCGCCCCCGGCCGGCGCCCGATGGAGGAGCGCCACCCGGGCGAGCGCCCCCTCCACCGCCGCCCGCCCGCCGCCCGGAACGAGGGCCTCGCGGAGGCGCGCGGCCGCGGCGGGCTGACGGTCCACCTCGAGCCGCTCCGCCAACGATCCGAGGAGGCGGGAGCCGAGGCCCCGGAGGACGTCGGCGGCGTCGTGGGCGCGGAGCTGGACGCCGGGCGGCCTCCCGAGCAGCTCGGACAGGAGCCCGCCGAG
>JASFWR010000338.1:0-4209 GCA_050049155.1 Planctomycetota bacterium
GCGAGTTCTGCCTCGCCGTCCGCAAGGGGCGCCTCCCCCGGCTCGACGGCGCGTCCCGCAGCGGGCTCGAAGGCCTGCCAGTCGGGGGACTGCTTCACGAGCACGGCGACGACGAGGACCGCGGCCGTGAGGCTGAGGAGGCGGACGAGTGAGCGTGAGGGGGGGCGCATGGGAGAGGTGGCGTGGCGGCCTCCAAGGCTTTGCGGCGTAGAGTATCTAGCCGGGGGCGTCGGTCGGGCGCAAGGGCAGAACCGGGAACGCGAGCCCTGGACGCCCCCGGATCACATGGGCGTCACCGGTTCACCACGAAGTGAACGACTCGCGCGGCGTGACCCCGGCTGCGCTCGTTCCGGGTTCCGGCGATCCGGAGGTCGAGCCGGTGGGGACCCGGGCCGAGCTCGGCCGCGAGCACGTGGACCCAGGGGAGATGGAGCCCGCCGCTCCAGCGGGTGAACAGGTCTCGCTGCTGCCAGGGTCCTCCGTCGATGCGGAAGTCGAGGACCCCTGCGTCCGGGCCAGCCGCCACCCACAGGCCGACGGCGCGCCCCTCGAAGGGGAGCGAGAGGGAGGCCCCCGGCGCCCCGCCCACGAGCATGGGGACCCCATGGAACCCGGCGCGCACCCCGCCGCCCACGCCGCCCGCGCGGGGGTCGCAGCGCTCCACGCGCTCGAAGCCAGAGAGGCCCTCGGCCTCGTCCAGCCCCAGGAGCTCGCCGCCGTCGTAGCTGAACCGGTCGAGGGGAGCCGGGAGACCGCGGGGCGGGGCCGCTTCTGCCGCGGGCCCGGCCCACGCCGCGGAGAGCAGGCGGCGGATGGAGGCCGCGTACAGCCGCTGACCGAAGGGGGAGGGGTGCAGGTCCCGGAAGTCCTCCTCCCAGGTGAACTGGCCGGCGTCGATGCGCCCGGTCACCTCGCGGGCAAGATCAAGCGAGGGCAATCCGTACGCAGCGGCGACCTCCTCGTGGCGCGCGATGACCTCCGGGGTCTCGCCCGCGCGCAGCTTCGCCATCTTGCCTGGATCCACGAAGTGCATCAGGACCACGTCCACGTCCGGGTTCAGGGCCCGGGCGTGTCGCACGATGCCCTCCTCACCGCGGGTCATCTCCTCGGGGCTGCGCCCGTTGGTGGAGTCGTTCACCGCGGCCTCCTGGAAGAGCAGGTCCACGGGGCCGCCGCCGAACACGTCGCGGGTCAGCCGGAAGGCGCCGGGGGTGCTCCCCATCGAGGGGATCCCCGCCGCGATGAACTCGAACTCGGTGCCGGGGAAGCGCGCCCGGAGGTAGGCGCAGACCTGGTCCCGCCATCCGGGGTTGTGAGTGATGGAGCCGCCGAGGAAGGCGACCCGGCCGCGGCCGGTAGCCTCGAAGCGGGCACGGCTGCGGTCGAGGCCTCCCCGGAGCTCGAAGAAGTCCGCGGCGGCCGGGAGCGTCGCCGCGTGACGCTCCATGAAGTCCGCGGCGCGCAGGGGGTCGGGGTGGGTGAAGTGGTGCCCGCCCGAGGCGGCCGTGCCCTCGGGGACCTCCATCACCTCGATGGCTCCGCCGAGCTCCCGGTACCGCTCGGCCACCACGAAGGTGTTCTCCTCCGGCGGTACGATCTCGTCGTTGAGGCTGACGATGGCGAGGATCGGGATGCCGGCGGCGGCGATGGGCTGGAGGAGCTCGATCGGGTTGAACGCGTAGGCGCGCGCCTCCTCCTCGGTGAGCTCGAGCTCCTCGAGCAGGTGGGCCCACGTGGGGGCGTGCCCGCGGCCGGCGCCCTCGCCCAGGGGCCAGCTCCGGATGTCGCAGACGGCCGTATCCGTGTACAGGCAGGCCACGCGGTCGGGGTGCAGGGACGCCCAGTGGTAGACGAACAGGCCGCCGCGGCTCACGCCCTCCAGGGCCGGCCGCGCGGCGAGGCCGTGCTCGGCGCGCAGACGCTCGTAGAAGCGGTCCCACACGGCCATGGCCTTCGGCCCGCCCAGCATCCCGCCCGTGTCCACGTGGGCCACGTGGAAGCCGCGCTCGAGGAGCAGGCGGTCCGGGCCCGCGTGGAAGTCGGGGAACCGCGCGCGCCACACCCACGGCCGACCCGGCGCCGGGTGCGCGGGGCGCACGAGGCGGGCCCGCCGGCCGGCGACCTCGAAGTCGAGGCGCTCGAAGCCGTGCCAGTCGGAGGTCGAGCTCACGCCCTCGACCTGCGTGGCCGCTCCTCCCACTCCGTCCTGGGGCGCCCCGACCCGAGCAGGGCTGAGAGCGGAGCGGGCCGCCAGCGGCGCGGGCAGGAGCGCGAGGAGCGCGGCGAGCGAGAGGGCGCGGAGCATGGCCCGAGCATAGGGGGCGCGCCGGCCGCTCACCCGTACATCACCTCGCCCGCCCGCTCCCCGAGGCCGGCTGGCACGGGGCGGGCCGGACGACGGCCCGCAGCGGGGGCCGCGACCGACGCCGCGCTCGCTCCGCACCGATCAGGGGGGCGTGCCGTTGATGTGCGCCGTCAGGTAGTCGTAGGCCAGGGCCCCGATCTGGCGGCCGATGGCCTGGCCCGCGGGGATGGCCGGCGGGAAGTGCACCCCCGCCCAGAAGCGGCTCATGCCGCACTCCTGCTCGAACTCCGTCCAGGTGTTCCAGCCGATGGTGATGTTCTGCTGGGGGGTGTGGCCCGGCTCGATCCGCGAGCTGCCCTGGGGCACGTCGATGGACCAGCCCAGGTGGTCGGTGCCCAGGTAGAGCCGGCTCGACTCGGCGTGGGCCGAGCAGAACGCGGCCGAGGCCGAGGGATACTCGGGGTGGTCCGCCACGGGGAGGTAGCTCTGCCACTGGTTCGCGGGCAGGTCCACCGTCCCCTTGCCCGGGCCGCCCCAGGCGGTCACGAGCTGGTCCTGGTAGAGGTACCGGATCGCGGAGAAGGGGCGCACCGCGTTGTGGCGGCGCTTCTCCTTCCAGATCGCGATGCCCGTGTCGAAGGCCGCGAGGTTGGTGAGGAAGTCGTAGTGGACGAACTCCTCGAGCGACATGTTCTGGGAGACCGTGACGAACAGCGCGGAGAAGCCCAGGGACGAGATCTTGTCGTCGAAGAGCTCCGCGATCATCTTCTGCCGGTCCGTCATCAGGGCCGACGCGCGCAGCACCGCGTCTGCCTGGCGGCGGTAGTTCGGGCTGGCCGGGTTGCTGGCCACCGGGGGGATGGCGTTGAACTGGGCGGGGTTCGAGTAGCTGTACGGCTCCACCAGCGCGTACTGCGGCGTCACGAACTGCTGGGCGCGGAAGATGCCGTAGCCGTTGTCGGTGATGGACGGCTGCCAGAGCCCGGGGTGGGCCAGCTCGTAGGGCGTGTTGGCGGGCTCGTACCCGGTGTAGTCCGAGTACGGCCGCCCGGTGTCGGCGCGGCTGACCGTCGGGTCGGTGGGCTCGTCGCCCAGCTGGTTCATCCCGTCGCGCTCGCGCGCCGTGACCACCGCGGCGCCCGCCACGTTGCCGATGCCCACCGGCGTCGCGAGGTCCGTGCTCGTGTCGTCGGGGTCGAGCCCGACGCCGAGCATCATCTGCCGCCACGCCTCGGTGTAGGTGGGGTAGAGGCTGTCCAGCATCCGGAGGGACGCGTAGAGGATCGCCACGTTCCGGTTGGTGTCCACGTGCTCCGCCGCCGGTCGACGGGGGAGGGTCGAGCAGATGCCCACCGCCGTCGGGTGGTACGGGGCGATGGCGTCGAACCAGACGTTGTTGAGCAGCGTCGTGGTCCGGAGGATCAGGGGCGCGTCGCCCGGGGCGATCACCTGGAAGATCACCGGGACCACGGCGGGGATGACCACGTCGCGGGGCGCCTGGTCGTCGGCGAAGTTGAAGGAGCCCTGGCCGAGGGCGGGGACCGCCCCGAGGACGGCGAGGGCGAGGGAGGACCAGAGGCGCATGGCAGGCGTGGGTGGGGGCCGTGGGAGGGGCGCCGCGGGCCGTTGGACGGCGGGTGGCGCGGGGACCGCTCCACCGTAGGCGTCCACCGCCCGCGCCGGAAGGGGCGGGGCCGCGCGGCGCGGCACCGGCGGCCCCGCGCCAGCGCCAGGGCCGCGGGCGCGACCTAATCCGGGACGGGGAGGCCCTCGAGGTCGAGGGCGAAGGCGCTGAGCCCGTGGGTCACCGCCACCAGCCTCGAGGTGCCCGGGTGCACGTCGAGGTCCATGACGGGGGCGGTGGGGAGGCCCCGCGAGAGGGAGCTCCAGCTGGCCCCGTCGTC
>JASFWR010000339.1:0-4207 GCA_050049155.1 Planctomycetota bacterium
CACCGAGGCCAGGTCAAAGACCGTGTCCAGGGTCATGGGTACGCCCGGCTCCCGCTCCCCGTGGGCGGAGCGGTGCAGGACCTCGGCCCCGCGCCCGACCACCAGGCAGGCGCCCGGGATGGTGCCGGCGGAGATGGCGGCGTCGAGGGTCCGGCGAGCCTCGAGGAATCCGGGGTCCGGGGCTCCTTGAAGGCACAGGAGGGCGGCGGCGGCGGAGAGCATGGACCTCCTTTACCACAGCCGCCGAGGGACGGCCCGCGATTCCGCCGGCGCGCCCCCGGCTCAGCCGTCCAGCACCGCGCGCCCGATCACCTCGCCCAGGTCCCCGAGGAACCGATCGGCGCGGGCGTAGTCGTACACGCTGTCCCCCACGACGCCGTTGGGGTTGGTGTGGATCGTCGCCGCGAGGAAGAAGGTCCGGCCCGTGCGCCGGTCCACGACCTCGGAGTTGGTGATGCTGAACCCGTAGGCCCGGCCCACCTTGTCCCGCACCACGAGCTCGTCCACGTCGCGGACCCGCAGGAGCCCGGGCAGGAGGAACTTGGAGTAGTCGTCGGGGTACTTCGCCGGGTCGTAGCGGGGGTCCTCGGACCCGCCCGGCGTCGACGCCATGGCCTCGCGGATGAACTCGCGGTCGGCGTCCGACAGGGGGAAGCCCTCGAAGCCCGCGTCCCCCCGCTCGGCGCGGAGGGCGTCCAGGAGGTCCGGGCGGAGGAGCATGACGTTCATGTCCACCAGGTCGGCGAGGGGCATGTAGTTCTTCGTCGCGAAGGACATGGGCCCCTCGACCACCGCGCCGCCGGACGTGTGGGCGCGGCCGAGCTCGAGGCCGCTGAGCCCCTCGTTCGACCCGGGCACCGGCGCCGTGCGCTCCGGCAGGCGGGCCACCACGTCACCGTCCTCGCCCAGGAGGTCGATGGCGGGGACCCGCAGCTGGTCGGCGGGGCTGCGGAACTCCGACAGGCGGTGGAAGATCGTCGTGCCCCCGAGGCCGGCGTCCCGGAGCACCCCGTTGACCCCGTCGTTGCCCGCGAGCTCGTACAGCCGGTTGTTGGCCGCGTTGTCCGAGACCAGCAGGACCTTCCGCGCGTCGTGCCCCGCGGTGATGGTCCCGCCCGCCAGGTGGCTCGGGTCGCGGTCCTCGAGGACCTCGCCTGCGAACAGCGGGTGGAAGCGCAGGGCGGTGTCCCGGTCCACCGGGGCGCCCTCGGACGCGAGGCGGTCCAGCTCGAGGAACGCCGCGATGATCGCCGGCGTCTTCACGGTGCTGGCCGGGTAGAAGTACGCCGGACCCTCGTCGTAGGTGTGCCGCCGGAGCCGCGGCCCCTCCGGGCCCTCCTCGACGACCACCAGCTCCAGCTTCAGCCGGTGCCCCGCGGGGTCCTCCAGCACGTCGGCGAAGAGGTCGGGTCGGGAGGCGAGCAGGTCCGCGATGAGCGTGTCCGCCTCGCCGCCGTCGACAGGAGCCCCGCCCCCCTCGTGGGGAGCGGCGCAGGCGGCCAGCAGGGCGAGGCCGGCCGCGCCGGCGGCCTCGAACGCGCGTCGGGGGTCGATCATCCGAGCAGCTCCTTCTCCCTCTCGATGAGGTGGTTGGGGTCCATGGCCGGCCGCGCCAGCCGGGCCGCGCCGTCCTCGTCGATGAGCGCCTCGGCGGGGAGCGGGCGGGAGTTGTAGCAGGACGCCATCGCCGCTCCGTAGGCCCCCACGTCGTGGATCACGAGGAGCTCCCCCCGCTCCACCTCGGGCAGGTCCTGGGGCGCGGGGGCGCCCCCCTTCCCCTGGGTGAACACGTCCGCGCTCTCGCACAGCGGCCCGGCGACCATCCTCGGGGCCAGGGGGCGGCCGCGCTCCTCCAGGGCCGTGATGCGATGGAAGGCGCCGTAGAGGAGCGGGCGGATCATGCTGTGGAAGCCCGCGTCCACGAGCACGAAGGACGCCCCGCCGTCCCCGTTGGTCTTGGTGCCGCAGACCTCCGTGAGGAGCACGCCCGCGTCCGCCACCAGCAGCCGGCCCGGCTCGGCCTCGAGGTGGATCGGGCGCCCGAGGCGCGCGCTCCAGCGGTCGCACGCAGCGCGCCAGGTGGCCGCGAAGGTCTCCATGTCGAAGGGGCGGTCGGTGGGCCGGTAGGGGAACGACATGCCGCCGCCGCAGGAGACGCGGTGGACGGTGCCCCCGAAGTGCCCGAGCACGTGGTCCATGGCCTCCACCGTGCGCTCGATGAAGCGGCCCTCCACGCCGGAGCCGATGTGCACGTGCAGCCCCGTGACGCGCAGGCCCAGGTCCCGGGCGCAGGCCGCGACCTCGGGCAGCTCCCCGTGCCAGATGCCGTGCTTCGACTGCGGGCCGCCCGTGGTCACCTTCTCGTCGTGCCCCTCCCCGAAGCCGGGGTTGATCCGGAGGGTCACGTCGGCGGGGCCGAGGAGCGCCGCGACCTCCTCCAGCATCGACGCGCTCCCCGCGTTGACGTGCAGCCGGTGCTCCGCCACCAGGCTCCTGGCGTGGCGGTCCATGAGGTCCGCGGTGTAGACCATCTCCCCGGGCTCGAAGCCCGCCGCCAGGGCGCGCTCGATCTCCCCGGCGGAGACCACCTCGCAGCGGGCGCCCCCGTCCCGCAGCGTGCGCAGCACGGCCAGGTTCGAGTTGGCCTTCACCGCGTACCGGACGCTGTCGAAGGCCTCGAAGTGGGCGAGGTTCCGGCGGACCACGGCCAGGTCGTAGACGTACAGCGGGGTGCCGTGCGCCGCCGCGAGCTCCGCGAGGAGGGAGGCGTCCTTGAGCCGGTCGGGCATGGGCTCGATTCTCTCCCCCGGACGGTCCACGTCCAGCCCCCAGGGGAGCTCGCCCGGGGCGAGCCCCCCCCCGGCGCATGATGCGGCGCATGGCCCGGCGCATCGCGGAGCGCCCTCCTTCGGGCCTGGGCCTCCCTCCAGCGCCGCGAACCAGCGAAGCCCCCGGGGCCGGGTTACCCTCGACACCATGCAGCCCGCTCGCCCCCTCGTCGCCGTCACTGCTCGGGCCGCCGCGCTCGCCGGCACCCTCGGGGTCGCCGCCGTCGTCGCGGCCTCCCTCGACGGGCCCGCGGAGGCGGTCCAGGGGAGCGGGGGGACGCCGCGCCGGATCTTCGTGGACGCCGGGCACGGAGGGAGCGACCCGGGCGCCATCGGCAACGGCATCGTCGAGAAGGAGCTGAACCTCGCCGTGGCGCTGCGGCTCCGCGAGCTGCTCGAGGCCGACACCGCGGACCCCTCGGGCGGCGGCGAGTGGGAGGTCATGATGACCCGCACCACCGACGCGACGGTGTCCCTCGCCTCCCGCGCCAACATGGCCAACGGCTGGCCCGCGGACCGCTTCGTGTCGATCCACCACAACGCCTTCACGAGCTCGCTGGCCAGCGGCACGGAGACCTTCTCCTTCGCCAATGGCACTCCGGGCGCCGACCTGCGGGACCGCCTCCAGGAGGAGCTGATCGCCGCCATGGGCTTCGTGGACCGCGGGCCGAAGACGGCGAACTTCTACGTGCTGCGCGAGACCCTGATGCCCGCGGCCCTCACCGAGGCGGGCTTCCTCACCAACCCCGGGGACGCGGCCGCGCTGTCCGCGCCCGGCGCCGTGGAGGCGCTGGCGCGCGCTCACCTGTTCGGGATCCAGCGCCACTACGGCCTCCCGCCCCACGTCCCCACCAGCGGGCCGACGACGTACTGCTTCCCCAAGGTCGACTCGGCGGGCTGCGTGCCCTCCATCGTCGCCACCGGGACCCCCTCCCTCACCCAGAGCGACTTCACCGTGGCGTGCACGTCCGTCCTGAGCCAGCAGTTCGGGATGCTGTTCTGGGGGCGCGAGGAGCTGCAGCTCCCCCTGCTCGGCGGCTTCCTCTGCGTCGGCGGCGCGCTGAACCGGACGCCCGTGGCGTTCTCCGACGGCCTGCTGCCGGGCAACTGCTCCGGACGCCTGGAGCTCGAGATGGACAGCGCCTTCCTCCAGGCGAGCGGGATGCTCCCCGGCGAGGACATCTACTGCCAGTGGTGGTACCGCGACCCCGGCGCGCTCCCGGCGGTGCCCGTCGGCCTCTCCGACGGCCTGCGCTTCACCGTGCTCCCCTAGGCGAGGCGCCACTCCCCCCAGGACCCCGCGGGCGCGAAGCCGAGCCGGCGGGCCAGGGCGATGGACGCGACGTTCGACCCGGCGGCCGCCCAGACGGCGACCCGCC
>JASFWR010000057.1:0-13490 GCA_050049155.1 Planctomycetota bacterium
GGGTCTCCCGCCGCTGACGAGCTCGCGCGGGGGCGTCGTGCGTCACGGGCACGGTCGCCGCTGGGGCCCCCGCCGCCGTACCGCCGCCGCTGTACCACCTCTGATGGGGCTGGCGCCATCGGGCGCTCGGGCAGCCGTGACTGGGTGTGGACGCCGGGGCGGGCGGCTGCTCCAATCCAACCCAGAGCGCGGAGGCGCCTCTCCGACCCCGATGGCCAAGCTCTACTTCAACTACTCCACCATGAACGCGGGCAAGTCGACCGTGCTGCTGCAGGCCGACTACAACTACCGCGAGCGCGGGATGGACACGCTGGTCATGACCGCCGATCTCGACGACCGGGGCGGGGAGGGGCGCGTGACGAGCCGCATCGGCATCGACACGGACGCGCGGACCTACCGCCCCGGGGACGACCTCTTCGAGGTCATCTCCGGCGAGCTGGCCGCGAGGGAGGGGGGCCAGGGGCTGGCCTGCGTCCTCATCGACGAGGCCCAGTTCCTCACGCCGGAGCAGGTCTGGCAGCTGGCCCGCGCCGCGGACGACCTGGGGGTCCCCGTCATGACCTACGGCCTGCGGGTCGACTTCCGCGGCGAGCCCTTCCCCGGGTCGGCGGCGCTGCTCGCCCTCGCGGACTCCCTGCGCGAGATCCGCACCATCTGTCACTGCGGCCGGAAGGCGACCATGGTCATCCGGCGCGACGGCGCCGGGAACGTGATGACCACCGGCGACCAGGTGCAGATCGGCGGGAACGAGACCTACGTCTCCCTCTGCCGCATCCACTGGCGCGAGGCCTTCGAGGGCCGCGGCGACCGCTACGAGCGGTAGGGCGCGCCGGCGTCCCGGGACGGCGCGCGACCCCGATCCCCAAGAAGGTGCCCGCGCCACCGGTCCGCCCGTGGGCGGCCGCTGGCGCGGGCTGCGAGCTGCATGACTCTCAGGTCGTGCGCTACTGGAAGAGGATCTCGACCGCTTCCGTGAAGTTCGAGGTGGGGATGCCGATCACCACGTCGCGGTACCAGGACTGGAAGTTCCAGGTCTCCCCGGCGGTCACGCCCACGAAGCCCGTGGGCTGCGGCACGGCGGTGAGGTCGAGCTGGAGCGAGTAGGTCCCCGTGGTGCCGGCGTTGAGGACGGAGTTGATGTACCGCCCGATGCTGCCGCCGAGGCAGAGGTTGCCCTGGCTGCCCCCCGCGTTGGCGATGAAGCCCTGGGTCTGCGAGGCGAGGAAGTAGCCCACCGAGTTCACCGGCAGGGACTCCACGGTCAGGGTGACGTCGTTGTCGGCCACCAGCTCGCTGCCCTCGGCGGAGATGGTCGCCGGGCTGCCCGTCGAGTTCACCGCCGCGGGGTCGCAGTACACCGTCCCCACGCCGCCGCAGTCGATGGTGCGGACGACGAAGGCGTCGAGGCCCGCCTCGACGATGCTCTGGGGGTTGTCGTCGTTCGCGGTGAAGCGGAGCTGCACCTGGCTCCCGGGGGTGACCCCCGCGGCCAGGAAGTCGGCCTGGGTGAGGAGCGCGGTGCGCCAGCCGCTGCCGCCGTCCGTGTCGTGGCGCGTGACCTCGGCCCACGGGGACGGTCCGCCGCCGACGGTCCGGGCCTCCACGAGCAGCTGATCGACGCCGTTCGAGTTGGTGAGGCGCAGGTAGTACGCGTAGCTCAAGGTCGTCCCGGGCGCGCTGAGGTCGACGGCGGGCGAGACGAGCTCGACGGCGCCGTTGTCCACGTCGGTGTTGCCGCTCTGGTTCTGCGTCAGGTAGCAGCTCCCCGAGCCGTCGTAGTCCGAGGCCGGGTCGTAGCTCCAGTTGGGGTCGTTCACCGGGACCCCGCGCTCCCAGTCGCCGGACGTCGCGCCGAGGTTGGCGGCGGTCCAGCCCTGGTTCGACTCGAAGTCGTCGGCGAACAGCACCTGCTCGATCCCGCCCACGGCGCTGTAGAACTCGGCGGGGGCGCCCGCGGGGGCCACCGTGGCCCCGACGCCCGCGATGTCGATGTCGAACCAGTACTCGACCGTCAGGCCGCACTGCACCGGGGGGATGTCCGCCACGAAGGCGCCGCCGCCCATGGCGGTCATGGCCACCGCGGTCGACCCCGTGGTGCCCGCGAGACGGTAGTTGAGGGTCGCCGAGGCCACCGTGCCCACCACCGCCTGGAGCATGGTCTGCGTCGGGGAGAGGTCCGAGACCACCTCGGGGGCGGTCACCTGGACCTCGAAGATGGCCGGGTTGCAGGCGGCCGAGGCGTCGGCGAGGAGCGCGGCCGCCTCCGGGTGGAAGTAGGTCGTGATGTTCCCCGTCCCGCCGCTGCACAGGTGGCAGTAGCTCATGATCGTGCCCATGTTCGAGCAGACCTGGGACGACTGGCAGCTACCGAAGTAGCCGTTCGGCGCGCACTCGTCGAGGGGCGGGCAGAAGTCGTGGGTGTGGGGCGAGCTGAAGTTGTGGCCCAGCTCGTGGGCGACCACGATGAAGTCCCAGTTGGACGGCTGCTGCACCACGGGGAAGTTCACCTGGGCGCCGATGTTGCCGCTGACCCCGAAGTTGAACGAGTTGTTGCAGAGGACGTCGAGGTAGGCGACGCCGCCGCCGAGGCCCGCGCCGCTCATCATGTGCCCCAGGGTCGCGCCCATGGGCACGTTGCCCTGCCACGCGCCGACGAACTCGTTGAGCATGTCGATGGAGTTGCCGCCGTTCTCCGGGGTGCTCCAGGGGTCGTTCGAGTTCGAGTAGATCTGCAGGTAGGGGAAGGTGAGGATCGTCGACGCCTGGGACTCGTACCGATCGCTGATGAAGGACAACAGCGTCGTGAGGTACGAGGTCGCCGCGTTCACGTCGTTGAACAGCTGGTAGAGCTGGTAGTCGGTCTCCATCGCTACCGTGCACTCGCGCAGGCTGACGGTGTCCGTGGTGACCAGCTGCGACGTGGGCGGGGCGGCCTGGTGGGACCGCGGCACCGGCGGGACCGCCGGCGGGCGGGTCTCGCAGTTGCCCTCGTGGACGTGACCGCGGTCGTTGAGGCTCTGCTCGGTCACGAGCAGGCCGGGGGCGGCGCGCCACGTCCCGTTCGCGTGGGGCATGGCCAGCAGGTGCACGAGCTCGTGCCGGTCGCGGATCCAGCCGCGGGAGCCGACGTTGGAGAAGCCCAGCATCACCTGGCTCGCCTCGTCCCCGACGATCTGACCGCGCCAGACCGAGAGCGAGAGGCCGTCCACGGCGCCGGGGATCAGCACCCCGTCCACGTGGATGCCGAACTTGCGGCGCTCCACGTCCACGCGGTCGAGCTCGAGGGACACGACCTCACCGGAGGGGAGCCGGACGTCCGTCAGGACGACCTGGTCCAGCTGGGTGAGGGCCGCGACCGCGTCCAGGTCCGTCGCCAGGACGGGCTCGCCGAGCTGGCGGTCGGCGCCGGGGGTGGGCTGGAGCGGGAACGTCTGGGTGCTCTGGGCTGCGGCGCTGCCGAGGAGCAGCACGGGCGCCACGAGGAGGGCGGCGGTGCGAGGCTGGACGTGCATGGGGGATCCGTGGGAAGGAGGGAACGTCGTCGGTGGACCGAAGATCGGCCCACGACTGGAGTGTGACGGAGGACGGACGCCGCACACTTCGAGTTCTGTACAACCCTCGGAACCGCGAGCGGTCGCGTCGGATTCGGGACGCGAGCGCGCGGGTTTTCCCCCGGGCGGGTCGCACCAGCCCGTGAGCATCGGCCCGCCCAGCCAGCCCGCTCAGTCGGCCATGCCGAGCACGCGGTCCATTCGCTCGGCGATGTCGGCCAGCCGCTCGGCGCCGCCGCCGCCCACCTCGGCCGCGGCCCACCCGTCGTAGCCGATGGCGTCGAGCGCGGCGAGGACCCGGGGCCAGCCGCTGTCGCCGTCGCCGATCTTCACGTCGAAGCCCTTCCAGAGCCCCTCGTCGTTCATCTTCTTGCGGCTGTAGTCCTTGATGTCGAGCTTGAAGAGGTGGCGCGCGCCGAGGACCTCGATCCAGTGCTCCGGCCAGCCGTAGCGCAGGACGTTGCCGACGTCGAAGTGCCAGCCCACCGCGGGGCTGTCGACCTCCTCGAGGTAGTGGCGGGCCTCGATGGGGGAGAGGAGGAAGTTGTTCCAGACGTTCTCGAGCGCGATGCGGACGCCGAGCTCCTCCGCGAGGGGCGCGATCTCGCGGAGCTCGGCGAGGGAGTTGGTCCAGGCCGTGGCGTAGCTCGTGCCCGCGTTCACCACGGCGGGCACCAGGAGCACGCTGTCCGCGCCGAGCCGCGCCGCCTGGCGGAGGGCGAAGTCCAGGGCCGTCCGCCCGCGCCGCCGCGTCTCCGGGTCCGCCGACCCCAGGTTGTCCTGCCAGTGCCGGGAGTCCACCAGGCCCTCCACCACGAGTCCCGTGGCCTCCGCCGCCTCGCGGACCTCGTCCTCGTCGAGGTTCGAGGGGCTGTCCAGCTCCACCCCGTCGAAGCCGATGGCGCGCAGGAGCGCGAACTTCTCCCCGACCGTCGGGGTGGCGGGCTCCTGCACCATCCCGAACTTCAGCGCCTTGCGGAAGCGCGCCTTCCGCGGGGCCGCCTCCGCCGACGGGGCCTCGCCCTCCTGCCGGTCCGCGCGGGGGCGGCGGCCGGGGGCGGAGAGGCCGGGCCCGGTGAGCGCGGCGGCGGCGAGGGAGGCGGTGAGGAGGTGTCGGCGGTGGATGGGGCGCTGCATGCCCCCATCCTAGTGCCGGCCTCAGCCCGCGCGGCCCTCGATCAGGTCCCCGAGCCGCTCCGCGGCGAGCCCCGCGTCCTCGATCGCGCCGGCCTCGCTCGCCGCCTCCGCCACGCGCACGTAGTAGTCGAGGCTCCGGGCGTGCTCCTCGTGGTTCGCGAGCATGCGGTTGCCCTGGAGCCCGTTCAGCCAGGCCAGGAACGCCACGCCCGACTTGTAGCGCTGGACGGGCGCCTCGAAGATGACGCGCCCGAGGCGCTCGCAGCGGCCCATGAGCTCCCGGTACCCCTCGACGTCGCCCGCGTCCAGCAGCCTGAGCGCCACGGAGGCGGGGCGGACCGTGGCGGAGAAGATGCCCAGCAGCGCGTGGCTGAAGTCGCCGCCGGCGAGGGGCCGGCCGCCGAGGGCAGCGAGCTCCCGCGACGCCCCGGGCCGCCCCTCGATCAGGGCGGAGAAGTTGTAGTCGTCCCCGGTCAGGATCACCTGGCCGCGGGGCGCGAGCTCGGCCCGCAGGGTCTCCTCCAGCTCGCGGTCCAGCAGGGAGAGCTTGAGGCCCCGGACCTTCTCCGGCGCGTGGGCGAGGACCCGGCGCAGGGAGTCCCCGGGGAAGTACCCGCGCATGGAGGGGTGGAACATCTCGCCCAGGTAGTGGAGCAGGAGGTCGCCCTCCGAGGCGTCGATGACCTCGGTGTAGAACCGCACGAAGGTCTCCTCGTCCGCGCCGCTGGCGGTGAGCCAGGGCTGGGGGAGGAGGATCGGGACGCCGCCGCAGCCGCGCACGAACTCCACCTGCTCGACCATGGCCGCCGCGAGGCGGGAGGCGTCGGGGATGGTCTCGAGCTGGTCCGTGGACGCGGCCCCCACGAAGCCGTTCTCGAGGCCGAGGGCGCCCGTGCGCTGGATCAGCTCCCGTGCGCCGTCCCACCCGAGCTCGAAGCGCTGGGCGGTGTCCATGGCCTCGGCGACGCCCATGCCGTTGGCGTCGATCCGCTGGCGGAAGGCCAGCGTCGCGTCCCAGTCGATGTGGGCGGCGATCTCGGCTGCGGCGCCCGGGCGGTCGACGGAGTGGGTCACCTCCCCGTAGCTCGGGAGCATCACCACGTGGGCGGCGGCGTAGCAGCGGCGGGGGAGCGGGGTGCGAGCGCCCGCCCGCGCCTCGAAGGGCGCGAGCACCGTGTCCTCCATCTGGAGGACGCGGCCGTCGGGGGTCCGCACCTCGGCGCTCATCCGAGCTTGCCCCACACGTAGTCGCCGAAGCTCCAGGTGAGGAACGCCGTGAACAGCGCCATGACCACCACGGTGGCCGCCCGCGGGCGCGCGGGGCCGTCCGGGGCGCGGCGCGCCCACAGGATCAGGCCGAGGTACGTCAGCGGCAGGAAGAGCCCGCAGACGATGTTCGTGGGCACGACGAGCCACAGCAGGTCGTCCCAGAGGACGGGGCCGAGGACCCCGGGCACCGGGAGGAGCATGCCGAGGCGGTACGCGCCGCTGTCCGGCCCCTTGCCCATGAGCTCGGCGAGGGCGAGGCCGCTGCACACCATGTGCAGGGCGATGGTGGAGAGGGCCATCCCCACGAGCCCCACGTCGAAGATCAGCCGCCCCCGGGTCTCCCCGAGGACCGCGCCGAGGGCGCGGGCGGCCTCCACGGGCTTCAGCTTCTGGGCGGCGGCGTCGCCGACCTCCCAGGGGATCGTGTTGGCGGTCGCGATCACCACCAGGGAGGTGGCGATCGTGAAGGGGACCAGCATCCCCGCGAAGAGGTCGAAGCGCGCGAAGCCGCGGTGGGCCTCGCCCCAGCCGCGGGCGCCGAGGGAGTAGGGGTAGAGGAACACCATGTTGATGCCCACCGCCGCGGCGAGGCCGCTCGCCACGAGGACGGCGGAGTCGACGCCCCCCTTGGCCTCGGGGAAGGACGGCACGAAGCCCGCCGCGACCGCGCCCCAGTCGGTCTCGCCCGCGGTGGCCGCGACGACCACGGCGAAGCACCCGATCACGCCGATGACGAGGAGCTTGACGATGTTCTCGTACGCCCGCACGAGCCGGGGCGAGCGCCCGTACAGCCGGGACATGAGCAGGGCGATCCCCAGCACCGGGAGCGCGCCGGCCCAGGCCGGCACGTCCACGCCCGCCACCTGGCCGGCGTCGTTGATCGCCGCCCCGGCGAGGGCGTACTGGGGGAAGTGCCAGATGATGGAGGCCACCAGCGCGCCCACCGCCCAGGCGACGGCGAAGCCCTTGCCCGCGCCCTCGCCCATGGCGACGAAGGGGCGGCGCGAGTCCCCGATGGTCAGGCCGCCCAGCACCGCGAGCATGAGGACCCCGATCAGCATCCCGACGGGGGCCACCCACAGGAGCTCGTAGCCGAACATCCGGCCGGCGTACACGGACGAGATGGCGGTCCCGCCCCCGAGGGTCATGGCGCTCTGGAGGTAGCCAGGGCCGCCACGGCGGAGGTACGCGAGGACCCGCCGGTGGGCGGGCCAGGTCCGGGCCTCCTCGAGGAACGCCAGCTCCTCCGGGTCCCCCGTCTGCCGCTCTTCGCTCATGCGGGGCCGCCCTCCTTGAGCGCGCGCTTGACGTCCTCCAGTCGATCCCGCTCCGGGCGGGCCTTGTACTCGGGGTCGAGGGGGTAGCACCCGCTGACCATGCCGTTGCGCGGCGCCGTGGTGCAGTCGCTGAAGGTCCGGCACACGAGCTTGCGCTGCATGGGGCGCCCCTCGAGCACGTCCCGGGGCAGCTCGGGGTAGGAGAGGACCATGCGCCCGAGCCCGACCAGGTCGACGCGGCCGGCGCGCACCTCCGCCTGGGCCACGTGGGGGAGCCAGTCCATGAGGTACGTGTAGCCCGTCCCCACCAGCACGAGGTCGGGGTGCGCCGCCTTGGCCTCCCGGACGACGTCCAGGTGCGCGCCCACGAAGAGGAGGGGGTCCGCGAAGGGCTGGTAGCCGTCGCTCGGGGGGTAGGCGGCCGGGCGCTGCAGGTGCGGGTTGTAGTAGGGCGAGCCGAGGGTGACGTTGACGAGGCGGACGCCCAGGGACTCGAGCAGGGCGAGGAAGCGGCGCGGCTCCTCCATGTCCACCCGGGTGGGGTCGTCCCGATCGACGCCGAAGCCGTGGCTCCAGCGCAGCGCCGCGGGCTCGCCGCGTCGGTCGTCGTGCTCGCTCGAGGGGCGGTGGGGGACGACGTCCGCGAGGGAGACCCGGCAGCCGATCTCGAGGCCCGGGACCTCGGCGCGGATGCGCTCCACGAGCTCCACGAAGAAGCGCGTACGGTCCTCGAAGTCGGGGCCGCCGTAGGGGCCGGAGCGCGCCCGCGCACCGAGCAGCTCGTGGATCAAGTAGCCGTGGCACGCCTTGACGTCCACGAAGTCGAAGCCCGCCCGGGCGGCGGCGCGCGCCGCGATCACGTAGCGGTCCTGGATCCCCCGGAGCTCGTCGTCGGTGAGGACCTCCACGTCCGCGCCGGCGCGGGCGTCGAGGAGCTCGTCCCGCGTGGCCGGCCTGGGCGCGGCGGGGCCGTCCGGGCGGGACCAGCGGCCCGAGTGGGTCAGCTGCAGCCCCACGGGGCCGAGGCCGTCCGGAGCGCCGACCTCATCCCGCCCCCCGCGGACCTCCGCGAGCAGGGCCTCGAGGTCGCGCACGGCGCGGTCCTCCCCGTCGAGGAAGAGCTGGTTCGGGTTCGCGCGTCCGTCGGCCTGCACCGCGAAGGCCTCACCGCCCCAGATCATGGCGGCGCCGCTCCGCCCGAAGCGCCGCCAGCGGCGGCGGGTCAGGTCCGAGGGCGAGCCCTCCCGGGTCCCGTCCCAGCCCTCCATGGGGTGGATGGCGAAGCGGTTCGCGAGGCGCCGGCCGGGCGCCCACTCCAGGTCCTGACCGAGGGGGCCCGCGGCGCCTCCGCACTCGTCGTCGACGTCGATCGAGAGCGAGAGCTCCGCGAGCCGCGCGCGGAAGTCCGCGGCGCTGCGGTACGAGCCGGGGAGCTTGAACTTCACGCGTGGGCCTCCTCGAGGGGGGCGCCCAGCCCCATGGTGATCGGGCCCGCGTAGCCGAAGCCGGGGACGGCGAGGGAGGTGAGGTCCAGCCGCCCGTCCTCGATGCGGAGCATGCCGGCGGGGGAGTAGAGGGAGCCGTGCGCCCCCTGGAGGTGGGCGCGCTCCTCGTCCGAGAGGTGCCCCTGCCCCAGGAAGTAGTGGTGCCCGTTGCGCTCCACGTGGGGCAGCCCGAGGGCGGACACCATGGCGAGGTCCTGGTGCAGGGGGAGGACCGGGAGGTTCGTCAGGTCCTCGGCGGACTGCACGCCCTCGCCGTCGGCGTCGATCCGCGCCCTGGCGAGGAGCGCGCGGAAGACGCCCTTGCAGGCCTTCATGGAGACGCCGCCGTAGCCGAGGGCGCGGGCCCGCGGGTACGACCCGAGGTCGGCGTCCGCCTCGTCGATGATCACCGGCGCCCGGCCGGCCAGCCGGGCCACGCCCTCGGCGGTCGCCGGGTCGAAGGTGCTGGCGCGGTGGACCGGCTGCTCGATGGCGAGCAGGCCCGCGAGCAGGCCGTCCGCGTTGCCGCGGCGCTCCAGCTCGTCGAGGACCTCCGCGAGCCGGGCGGGGTCCCCGTACTGCTCGTTGCCGTCCAGGGTGAACTGGGAGCCCTCCGGGGTGAGGGCGGCGATGGCCTCGAGCCGCTCGAGGTCGGCGTCCGCGGCGCCCGACACCTTGAGCTTGAAGCAGTCGAGCCCGTGGGCGGCGATGTCCTCCACGAGGCACACGGGGTGGTCGTCGTCGCGGCGGTCCTCGGCCGGCACCTCGGACGGGGTGAGGGCGTCCGCGAGGCCCACCGTGTGCCGGACGCGGGCCGACAGCGAGCGCCGCCCGAGGGAGGCGCCGCTCCAGCCGGCCAGCCGCCCGTCGAGCTGCTCCATCCGGATGCCCAGGGCGTCGCCGGCGAGGGCGTCGAAGAAGGGCTGCGAGAGGGCGCGGCACACGGCGTCGAGGAGGGCGCGCTCGATCAGCGAGACGCCGAAGGTCCGCACCAGGCGGTCGGCGGCCGGGACGTCGGGGCGCTCCACGCACGCCATCTGGGCGTGCACCCAGAGGTCGAAGGCCGTGGCCCCGCCGCCCACCGAGCCGAAGGTCCGCACCTCGTCGAAGGCCCCGCGAGCGGCCGCCACCAGGTCGCGCCGGTCGTCCTCGATGGTCGTGTCCGGGTCCTTGGAGAACCACTTGGGGACGAGCAGCTCGGCGGCGTGCCCGGTCACCGTCCCCGCGTCGGTCTCCACCTCGAGCTCGGCGACGAGCATCGGGGCCTCGGTCATCGTCGTGATGCCGAAGCGGAAGGGCAGCCGTGCGTCGCAGTGGCGGGCGACGAGCCGCAGGTTCTTGGGGCGGAGGAGCAAGCGCGGGGTCCGGTTCGACCCCGAGTCTACGGCTGCGCCTCTGCGCGGGCGTGGCGCACCGGGCGCGAACGCGGCGCAACTCAGGCGGTCTGCGCGAACGCTTCGCGAATCGAGCGAACGGCGCTCTGGATGGACTCCTTCCCCCCGGTGGATCGGGCGATGATCCGGCGGCGCCAGCGGGCCACCGCCGCGAGTGCGACATCGAAGGACCAGGTGAACGACACGACGCTCAGCGCCGTCGCCGCGAGCCACGCGCCGCCGGCCCAGGGTCCCACCGTCAGGGCGAGGGTCGCGGCGACGGCGACGGAGAGGGCGGGGACCAGGACGAAGTTGCCGAGGATCCGGAAGGTGACGACCTTGTCCGGCGTCCGGGCGTGCCGCGAAGCCAGGTGGGAGGTGAGCGCCGGAAGGCCCCACACCGCGCCGGCCAGGAGGATCAGCGGGGCCACCGCGACGAGGGGGACGAGGACGCCGAGGAAGCTCGGCTTCGGGGCCAGCACCTCGTCGCCGCTGAGGCCGGCGCGGTTCAGGGCGCCCCCGAGCTGGTCGATGAGCTCCCTCCGGCGCTCCGCCCCCTCGGCGGTGTCCTGGCGGAGGCGCTCGAGGGCCTCCATCTGTCGCACGCCGATGGGCGCGCTCGAGCGCGGGAGGATGCGCTCCAGGCCCACGGCGGCGCGCCACTCCTCCATGGAGTCGGCCTGGATCGTCAGCTCCTCGAGCCGCGCGCGGGACTCGCTCATGATCGCGCGGATCGAGCCCCGGAAGTCGCCGCCGGCCCCGTCGATGAGCGGGCCGACGTCGATGGGCGGGCCGACGAGCGCGCTGGCCAGGGATCGGAAGCGGTCGCGGTCCTCGTACGTCAGGCCGATCGGCACCACGCACAGGTCGAGCTCACCGCCGGAGGCCTCGTAGGCGCTCATCAGCATGCGCGCCATCCCGGACTTGAGGGGGCGGAGCTGGTACGAGTCGAGGCTCTCGCCCTCGGGGAAGATGGCGATGACGGACCCGGACAGGAGGGCTTGGTCGATGGCCTCGAAGGACGAGGCGTTCTTGCGCGTGTCGACCCCGTCCTTCTTGCGGTACATCGGGATCGCGTCGATCCGCCGGAGGACCCAGCCCACCAGCGGCATCGTCATGAGCTTGTACTTCACCAGCACCCGCAGGGGCCGGCGCGTGGCGGACATGGGGAAGTGGGCGTCCCCGAGCCCGTTGCAGTGGTTCTGGATGATGACCGTGGCCCGGTCCTTCGGGAACGGCTCGCCGCGGACCTCCACGCGGTAGTGGGTGCGGACCAGCAGCCACCCCCAGCGGATCATCAGCCGGTAGGTGAGGGACCCGAGCGCGGGCACCTCGAAGGCGTCCCGCGAGGGCCAGCGGTCCGCCTCCTGCGGGCGGGGCGGCGCGGGGTGGGTTGCGGCGGAGTCCGTCATCGGCGCGACAGTCTGGGCGCTGCTCACCCGGAACGCCAGTGCGCGCGCCCCCGCGGGAGCGCGGTCGAGCCCCGAGGCGCGCCGGGAGGGAGGGGGAGGAGCCGGGCCCCTTGGCCCTTCGGGAGGGGGCCCTTCGGACGGGGGAGGCGCATGTGTATGCTCGTTCGCATGGCACTCGAACCCATGGAAGAAAGGTCCTGGCACGCCCACTACGACGAGGGGGTCCCGGTCGACCTCGCGTACGAGGACATCACGCTCACCGACTACACCGAGCGCGCGGCGAGGACCTGGGGCGACCGCCCGGCCCTCGCGTTCCTGAACTGCTCCTTCACTTACAACGAGCTCAACGACAAGGTCCGGCGCTGCGCGGCGGCCCTGCGGAAGCTCGGCGTGGAGAAGGGGACCCGGGTGGCGATCCAGCTCCCGAACATCCCCCAGGCGATCATCGCGTTCCACGGCGCCCTGCGGGCCGGCGCCGAGGTCGTCATGACCAACCCGCTCTACACGCTGCGTGAGATCGAGCACCAGTGGAAGGACTCCGACTGCGACCTCGCGATCGTGGCGGACTTCATCTGGGAGGAGACCCTCGAGCCCAACCGGGCGAGCCTCCGGCCGAGGACGTACGTCGTCGCCCACATCCCGGACTACCTGCGGTTCCCGCTGAACCTGCTCGCGCCGATCAAGCTCAAGAAGGCGAACCCCAAGCGCTACGCCAAGGTCAAGACCGGCGCGGGCGTGCACGAGTTCAAGCCCCTGGTGGAGGGCACCGCGCCGAACCCGCCGGCCCTCGAGGTGAGCCCGGACGACATCGCGGTCCTGCAGTACACCGGCGGGACCACGGGCCTCTCGAAGGGCGCGGTCCTCACGCACCGCAACCTCTCCTGCAACGCCCAGCAGATCCACGCCTGGTTCCCGAAGGTGGACCCGGGGAACGAGGTCACGCTCATCTGCCTGCCCCTCTTCCACGTCTTCGGCCTGTCGGTCGGGATGAACTGGTCGATCTGGTCCGGCTCCAAGATGGTGCTGGTGCCGAACCCCCGGGACATCCCCGCGCTGGTGAAGGCCATCACGAAGCACAAGGTCACGCTCTTCCCCGGCGTGCCCGCGCTCTTCAACGCCATCAACAACTTCCCCGGGATCGAGAACCTCGACATGACCAGCGTCAAGTCGTGCTTCTCGGGCTCCGCGCCCATCGCGAAGGACGTCCAGGAGAAGTTCGAGGCGCTCACGAACTCGACCATCATCGAGGGCTTCGGCATGAGCGAGACCTCGCCGGTGACCCACGTGAACCCCCTCTACGGGACCCGCAAGATCGGCTCCATCGGCATCCCCGTCTCCAGCACCGACGCCAAGATCGTCGACGCCGAGGACGACTCGAAGGAGCTCGCGGTCGGCGAGGAGGGCGAGCTGCTCGTGCGCGGCCCGCAGGTCATGCAGGGCTACTGGAACCGCGAGGAGGAGTCCGCCGAGGCCCTCGCCGGCGGCTGGATGCACACCGGCGACCTCGCCTCCATGGACGAGGACGGCTTCTTCCGCATCTGCGGGCGGAAGAAGGACATGATCAACTGCTCCGGCCTGAAGGTCTTCCCGGACGAGGTGGACGAGGTGCTCATGGGGCACCCGGCGGTCCTCGAGGCGGCGACGATCGGCGTCCCGGACCCCGAGCGGGGCGAGACGGTGAAGTCCTTCATCGTGCTCAACGAGGGCGCGACCCTCACCGAGGCGGAGGTCGAGACCTACGCCCGGGAGCACCTGGCGGCCTACAAGATCCCCCGCAAGGTCGAGTTCATGGACGAGCTGCCCAAGAGCTCGGTCATGAAGATCCTGCGCCGCGAGCTCCGCGACCGCGAGGAGCAGAAGGGCCAGGGCTGACGGCGCAGGGCCCCGGCAGCAGCGCCGGGCCCCGCCAGAGGGACGGAGCCGCGCCAGCGGGCGCGGCTGCCGCCACCAACGAGGAGCGGGCTCCCGGGCGCACCGGGAGCCCCCA
>JASFWR010000340.1:0-4181 GCA_050049155.1 Planctomycetota bacterium
CCACGCCGATGGAGGCGAGCAGGGTCACCGACCGCACGCGCTCCGGGGCGGCGGCGGCGAGCTCCAGCGCCGCCGCGCCGCCCATGCTGAACCCGAGGACGTGGCAGCGCTCGACGCCCAGCTCGTCCAGGAGCGCGCGCACGTACGCGGCGTGGGCGCGGGCGGAGAGGTCGGGGACGTCGCCGGGGGAGACACCGAAGCCGGGCAGGTCCGGGACCACGAGGCGCCGTCCGCGGGCAAGCAGGGGGCCGAGGTCGCGGAAGTCGTCCGCGCTGCCCGGGCTCCCGTGGAGCAGCACCAGCGGGGCCGCGCCCGAGGGGGGCGCCCCGGGGGCGCCGACCGTCCGCGCGGGTTCGTTCTCGCCAGGCCCTCGTTCCGTCGACGGGTCGGTGGGGGCCGAAGCACGCCAGCCCGCGGTGCGGCCCAGCGAGGTGTCTCCCGAGGCGGTGTCCCCCGGCGCCGTGTCCTCCCGCGCCGTGTCCCCCCGCGCCGTGTCGACGTACGCGAGCCGCGTCGTCCCCGGGAGCGGCCGCGCGTCCGGTCCGAACGTGGGGACCTCCACCTCGAAGCGCCCGCGCTCGGCGGCGGGCACGGGGTCCGGGCCGCCGGCGGTCCGGGCCCAGGACGCGACCAGCAGGAGCAGGTAGGCCGCCGCGATCCAGCGGAGGGCTCGGCCCCGTCGGGGCCTGGCAGGGGGGCCGCTCTCCACGGGGTCAGCGGCGCCTCGGGAGGCGGACGGGGGGCTCGTGGGCGGTCTCGTGGGGGGGGCCGGGCGCGTAGTGCAGGAGCACCTCGTCGCCCGCGACCTCCACCCGGCACTGGCTCCGGGTGGCCGCCTCCGGGCGCGCCATGGAGGGGCTGTACGCGTCCGGGCCGCCCTCGGGCGTCGAGCGGTGGAAGGCCTCCAGGGTCTCCGGTCGCGGGGCCCCAGGGCAGCGCGCTCCGCCGCGCCCGTGATCGGCCTCGGCGTCCACCAGGCCCTCGTAGAGCGCGCGGCGTCGGACCTGCACCTCGGACTGGGCGTAGCTGGAGGAGACCACGGGGAGCTGCCGGTGCCCGCGGGCGTCGAAGGTCACGTCGAGGCCGTCCCAGCGCACCAGGAGCGCCGGCCGGTCGGGGGCGACCACCGCCACGACCAGGGGCCGGAACTCCCTCAGCCGCGTGGGTGTCAGGCGTCGCCACGCGTGGCGGACGCCTCCCATCGACGCGAGCTCGCGCACGAGGTGCCCGCGGCTGGTCCAGCGCGCGCGCTCGGGCCCGCGGGAGTCCCGGTACCCGTTGAGCAGCGCCACCGTGATGCCGAGCTCGTTCACGGCCAGCCAGGTGCCCCCGGCGTCGGAGTCGGCCGGGGCGATGTAGCGGACCCCTCCGGCCGGGGACTCGATGCGGGGCGGCACCTCCGGGCCCCGGGTCCGCAGCTCGTCACGGTTGAACCAGAGCCGGTAGCCGTCGGGCGGGGCGCCCGAGGCGCCGCGCTTCGGGCCCTGGCGGTCGGTCCACCCGGTCCAGCCCGCCGCGCGGTGGGTCCAGGTCAGCGTGCACACGAGCTCACGGCCGGGTCGGCGCCCTGTCGCTGCTCGGCCCAGTGGCGGAGGGTCGAGGGCGCCACGCCGAAGCCCTCCGGGACCTCGGCCCCCCGCGCGCGGAGGAGCACGGCGATGAGCGCGTGGTGGTGGACGGTGTGACCCAGGAGCGCCAGCAGCTCCCGCGCGACGGTGCTCGGGGTCCAGGGGGACCCGTCGCTGCGCACCTCAAGCGAGGCGTCGGCCAGGTCCGGGACCTGCTCGGGCAGGCGCCGCAGGTCCACCATGATCCGGGTCAGCCGCTCGGCGGCGTGGCCCGGGTCGGTCTCGATGCGCGGGTCCCGGTCCCGGGCGTCGTAGTCCACCCGCCGCATCTCGCCCGACGGCGCTCGGAGCCCTGCCAGGAAGCGCAGGTAGAAGTCCGACGCGTGCCGCACGTGGGGGCCGATCCCGGAGAGCCCGAGGGGCTCCGCGGGCTGCCGGTAGCCCGCCTCGTCGAGCCGCTCCACGAGCTCCCGGGTGCTGCGTAGCACCGTGAGGTTGTCGTCGAGGAGCTGGTCGAGGGTGGTCGACATCGGAGAGGTCTCAGGCCTGCTCGGCGGCGGGTCGAGAGGGGGTGAAGATCTGCTCGAGCGTCCGCTGCGCGGCCTCGGACAGGGCCTTGCGCGGGCCGGAGCCGTCCCCCTGCGCCACCTCCGCGCGGACCGGCGCGGGCGCGAAGGTTAGGGTGGCTTCCGTCCTCGGGAGCTTCAAGAAGTCCCAGAAATGGGGGACGAACTCGGCGTCTCCCCACCAGCAGACCGACTGCCAGGCGGGCGGCGATCCCGGCGGGTTCGAGTAGTGGAGCGCGGCGCAGGACACGTCGAGTCCCATGCGCGCGGGCACCTCGAAGAGCGACGGCTTGAAGGGGAGGATGGCGGCGCCGTCGGTGCTGGTGGCCTCGGGGAAGACGATGACGCCCGGGCCGCGCTCGATGAGGGCGGTGACCTCCGCGATGACCCGGGTCAGGTCGCGCTTGCGGCTGCGATCCACGAAGAGCGTCCCCGTGGCGCGCGCGAGGACCCCGAGGACGGGCCACCGCGCGATCTCGGACTTCGCCAGGAAGCGGCCGTTGAGCTGGCCGAGGAGGACGGGGATGTCGAGGTAGGACAGGTGGTTCGCGATCAGGAAGAAGGCGCCGCCGGGCGGCGGGCCCTCGACCCGGACGCGGATCCCCATGATGCGCAGCACGGCGCGCGCCCAGGTCCGGATCCACAGCGGTTGCAGGACCGCCTCGGTGGCCGGCGCGAGGAGCATCACGGGCACCGACAGGAGCCAGCCCGCGAAGAGCGGGAGGGTCACGAGGACGAGCAGCGTGAGGCGGAGCGGCGCGAGCATGGGGGGCGGCGGCCCGTGCGGGCGCGCTGGAGAGTCTGCCCGGAGGAGCGGCGGCGGTCGAGGAGGTGCCCGAGGTGTCGGGAGCGGGATTCCAACGGGGGCGGCGGGGGCTGGTGCGGGTTCGCCGCCGGCGCCGCAGGAGGAGCGCCGTCCTCCGGGGCGCGCTGGCTCAGCCGAGCCGGGCGTGGAGCGGAGGGAGCTGGTCCGCGAGCGCCGCGCGGAGCTCGCGGACGAGGTCGGTCGGCGCCGTCTGCGGCCCCCAGCCGCCGACGGCGGCGCACAGCCGGTGCAGGCCGTCCGGTCCCGCGTTCGAGGCTCCGCCCAGCCGTCGGGCCGCCGGGCGCAGGTACCCCTCCAGGAAGCGCAGCCAGCGCCGCTCCTCCTGGACCGCGACCTCGACGTCGTCGTGGCAACGCTCCAGGAACGCGGCAGCGGCGCGCGGAGCCAGGACGCAGAGGGCCCCCTCCATGGCGCCGGCGCCCCTGCGGAAGGCGCCGACGAACTCGTCCGCGGCCGCGATCAGCCCGAGGCCCTCCCGCGCCGCGAGCTGCTCGGTGGCCTCCTCGTCGTGGAACGCGGCGCGGACCCCGACCACGGGTCCGTCGGGCGCGGCGAGCTCGAGGGCGAGGGGGACGGCGGACGGGTGCTCGAGGAGGAGCACGACCTCGGCGTCCTCCTGCTCGGCGGCGAGGAGCGCCGCCTCGATCGCGCGCGCGCCGGCCGTCGCTCCGTCCCCGGCGGCGGGGTCCGGAACGGGGATCCCCAGCAGGTCCGCGCCGAGGGCGGCGGCCTCCGCGGTGGCGGCGCGGGCTCGCTTCGAGAGGTCCTCGGGGTCGAGGTCGATGCGCAGCGCGGCGTCGGTGGGCTCCAGGGGCGGGCCGCCGCGGAGCGCACGCGCGGGGAGGGCGAGGCCCGTGGCGCTGGAGCGAGCCGCGGCAGTCAGCAGCGCCCGGGGTCCCGGTCGTGCGGGTTCCGGACGCTCAGCTTCGGGCCGCGCAGGATCGCTCGGCCCCCCTGAGCCGTCGCTCTGCGCCCGAGCGAGGAGCGCGCTCCCGGGCACCCACACCCCGTCGAGCGGGTGCGTCTCGGCGGCGCGTTCCTGGGCGTGCATGGCGCGAGGTCCCTCGCCTCGACGAAGCGCGCCCGGGGCTCAGGCCCCGGCGGGGTGGGCGCCGAGGACCTCGAGAAGGGGCGCGGCGCCGTCGCGGTCGGCGGCGGCGGCGGCGGTCCAGCCCCCGTCCATGGTGGCCCCGGGGTCGGCGCCGCCCGCGAGCAGGGCGC
>JASFWR010000058.1:0-13419 GCA_050049155.1 Planctomycetota bacterium
GGCCGGAGCGTCGCGAGCGGCCCTTGCCGCCCGCGCGTCGTTGTTCAGTCATTCGTTGGTTGTCGTGTCGTGTCCCGCGTCGGCGGGTGGGCGGTTGGAATCCGCGGGCATGTCTCGCCCGGGCCGCCCGGCGTCGCTCAATGGCTAGACGGGTGTCGTCTCGGCGCGTGTTGAGGGAGGGCCGCTTTGGTCTCGCAGGGCCATCCGGGTCAGCCGCAGAAGTGCGGGGGGGGTGCGTGGTCGACGGTTTCGTTCTCGTCCCGTCGAGGGCCGCTCGCGCCGGAGCTTCGCTCGTGTGCGGGGAGGGTAAGCCCTTCGAGGCCTCCACCCCTCCCACGGGATCGAGATTCTGGGCCGATTCCTTGAGCGAGCCCGGGCTGCGACCCCTTCGGGTGCGCTCCGCACGGCGGGACGCCGGTTCCGGCGGGCGGTCCGCGGCGGGTAGACTCCCGCACCCCCGCCCCGGCGCGACCCGGCCAGGCCCGAGGCCGGCCGCACCCCGGCGCCCCGTTCGGAACCGGAGAGCCCATGGACATCGTCACCTGGAACGTCAACTCCCTGCGCGCGCGCATGCCCCGCGTCCTCGAGTTCCTCGAGCGGGCCGACCCGGACGTGGTCTGCCTGCAGGAGACCAAGGTGGTCGACGAGCTGTTCCCCCGGGCAGAGCTCGAGGAGGCGGGCTACCACGTCGCCTTCCACGGACAGAAGACCTACAACGGCGTGGCGATCCTCTCGAAGTCGCCGATCGAGGAGGTGGTGACCGGGATCCCCGGCACGGACCACGCGGAGGCGCGGGTCATCGCGGCGGTGGTCGACGGGGTCATGCTGCTCGACCTGTACGTGGTCAACGGGAAGGAGGTCGGCTGTGACAAGTACGACTACAAGCTCGCCTGGATGAAGGACGTCGCGGCCTACGTCCGGGACCGGTTCCCGATGACGGAGCGCGTGGTCGTCACCGGCGACTTCAACGTCACGTTCGACGACCGTGACGTCTACGACCCCGAGAAGTGGCGGGACCGGATCCTCTGCAGCCAGCCGGAGCGCGACGCCCTCGCGGAGATCATGTCGCCCGGGCTCCAGGACGGCCTCCGCAAGCACAACGAGGAGGCGGGGGTCTACACCTGGTGGGACTTCCGGACCTTCGGCTTCAAGCGGGGGAACGGCCTCCGCATCGACCACTTCCTGCTGTCGCCCCCGGCCTTCGACGCCTGCACGGACGTGGTCGTCGACCTGGAGGCTCGGGGCGGCGAGAAGCCCAGCGACCACGCGCCGGTCATCTGCACCCTCTCCTGACGGCCGCCGCCCCGCCGGGGCCGAGGGCGAGGCCGGGTGAGGCCTCGTCGGCGGTTCCGACCGCTGCGCCGACCGCCGGGTCGATCGCCGCGTCCACTGCTGGGGGGCCGGCGGGGGGCCCGGGCCGGCCGGCTGGCGGGATCCCACCATCCGGCCATATGCTCGGCGTGCCCTGGAGCCGATACTGCCCGTGGCGGCCTGCCCCTCCCCCGCGCCCATGACCGACGTCCGCGACCTCCCCTTCGACCAGTTCCAGCGCTACGAGCTGGTGCGGTCGCTCCTGGAGAGCGTGCGGGCGGACGGGGAGCGGTTCACGATCCTGGACGTGGGCGGCCGGACCGCGCTCCTGCGCGAGTTCCTGCCCGACGACCGGGTCGAGCTCGTGGACGTGGTGTCCTCGGACGCCGAGGGGCTCGTGCTCGGGAGCGGCGCCGAGCTGCCCTTCAAGGACGGCGCCTTCGACGCCGTCTGCGCCTTCGACACCCTCGAGCACGTCCCGCCGGCGCTACGGGACGACTTCGTCCGCGAGTGCGGGCGCGTGTCGGATCGCTACGTGATCCTGGCCGGCCCGTACGACGCACCGCGGGTAGCGGAGGCGGAGGAGACGCTGCTCGACTTCCTCCGCGTGCGGCTGGACTGGGAGCACCAGTACCTGCTGGAGCACCGGCAGAACGGGCTGCCGTCCATGGACGCCGCTCGCGGGATCCTGGAGGACGCCGGCGCGCGGACGAGCGCCGTGGGCCACGGCGAGCTGGGGCGCTGGCTCGCGCTCATGTGCGTCGAGCTCTACATCGAGCACGAGACCCTGCTCGCGGACTTCGCGCCGCAGCTCTACCGCTTCTACAACGAGTACCTGTTCCCCTTCGATCACGGCCCGGAGGTCTACCGGCACGCCCTGATCGCGGCCTTCGGCGAGGCGCCGATGCCCACCGCCGAGGGCGCCCTCGGCGACCCGGCGCAGGCCCCGGCGGCGGCGGATGCGACGCTCGCCGAGGCGGGTCGGGAGCTCCTGCGCTACGACAGCCTCCGGCAGACGTACCTGCCCGAGATGGAGCGCCTCCACGGCGTCGTGCGCTCGGTGGAGCAGGACCTCGAGGGGCACCGCAGCGAGATCTCGGACCTCAAGGCCGACCTCGCCGGACACGAGGACACCGTGCGCGCGCTCCGCGAGGAGCTCGTCGAGGTGCGCGCCGAGACGGAGAACGTGGCGGCCGCGAAGGACGAGCTGATCGAGGGGCGGGACCGGCTGATCGCGGAGAAGGACGAGGCCCTCGGCGCCGTCACCGCGGACCTCGCGGGCCACCGCGCCGCGCTGGAGGAGCTCCAGGGGCTGCGGGAGAGGGAGCTGGAGGAGCTGGAGCGTCGGGGCGAGGCGCTCGAGGAGGTCAACCAGCAGCTCTCCGCGCAGAACGAGATCGTCCGCCGGGCGCACCTGCAGCTCGACGAGACCGTCCGCAGGATCGAGGCCTTCGTCGAGCAGGAGGATCGGGCCCGGGACGCCGTCCGCCGGGCCGACGAGTGCTCTGCGACCCTCGCCGAGCGGCTCCGGCGCGACGAGGGGGAGGAGCTCACCCTCGAGGACGAGATCGGGATCATCATCGCCGCGCGTGACCTCCGGCTCGCCCAGCGCGACGAGGCGCGTCTCCGAGCCACCGAGCTGTCCGCGGAGCTCGGGGAGGCGCGTGAGGAGAGCGCGCGTCTCGCCGCCGAGCGGGATCTCCTCCGCACGGAGTCCCTGCGGCTGTGGAACAAGCTCGGCCGATCCGCGCTGCTCCGCTGGCTCACCGGCGCGCGGAAGCTCGGCTGACGGGGCTCCTCATCTGACCGGGCTCTCCAGCTGGCAGGACTCCCCAGCTGGCCGGGCGCTCGGCCGACCGGGCTCCTCAGTCCTCCGAGACCTTGGGGTCCGCGCCGTCCACGGACACCGTCCAGCGGGTCGGGAGGAACAGGAGGCCGTGCTGGAGGTGGTTCGCGTCGTGGACCTCGAAGGTCGCCGCGTGCTCCCGGTGGTCGATGGGGGTGGGGGCAGCCTTGTCGTGGTCGTAGACGAACACCGTGAGGTAGTAGCCCCCCTGCAGGAGCGGCAGGCTCTCGAAGGCCATCTCCACGTGGCCCTTCGTCCCGGCCTTCACGTCGCCGAGCTCGATGGGCTCGTTGCGCCACAGGTGGTTGCTGCCGTTCACGTACGTCCCGTCCGAGCGGTAGACCCCGAGGCCGAAGACCGGCTCGTGGCAGTCCTCGGTGGCCTCGAACTCGATCCGCACCCGGAAGGGTGAGCCGGGCTGGAAGACGTTGGTGGCCTGCCCCGAGCCGTCGAAGAGCTCGACCTTCCCGGTCCGGATCTCCCCCGAGCCCCAGCGGGGGTAGGCGTCCAGCTGCCGGTTGATCGCCGACATGCGCTCGTTGCCGCGCGCGTGCGCGCGCTTCAGGTACTCGTCGGCGACCTCCTCGGCCGTGCCCTGCTCGAGCACGCGCCCCTCGTGCATGAGCACGACGTGCTTGCACATGGACTTCACCGAGCCCATGTCGTGGGAGACGAAGAGCGTGGTCTTGCCCTGCTCCTGGAACTCGTTCAGCCGGTTGATGCACTTGCCCTTGAAGTGCTCGTCGCCGACGGAGAGGGCCTCGTCGATGATCAGGATCTCCGGGTCCACCGTCGTCGCGACCGAGAACCCGAGGCGCACGTGCATCCCCGAGCTGTAGGTCTTCACCGGCCGGTCGATGAACTCGCCCAGCTCGGAGAACTCGACGATGGCGTTGAAGCGCTCCTCGGTCTCCTCCTCGCTCATGCCGAGGATCGAGCAGTTGAGCCGGATGTTCTCGCGCCCCGAGAACTCGGGGTGGAACCCCGCGCCGAGCTCCAGCAGCGAGGCGATGCGCCCGCGGGTCAGGATCTCGCCCGAGGTGGGCTGGGTGATCCCGGTCAGCAGCTTGAGGAGGGTGCTCTTGCCGGCGCCGTTCTCGCCGATGATCCCGACGGTCGAGCCCTTGGGGATGTCGAGGTAGACGTCCCGGACCGCCCAGAACTCGCGGCCGCGGGGGCCGCCGGGGAGGACCAGGTCCCAGAGCCGGTGCACCGGCTTGTCGTACATGCGGTACGCCTTGCTGACGCCGCGCGCGACGATCACGGAGCCGCCCATGGCGTTGCTCTCGGGCTGTTCCGCGCTGGTGCTCTTGCTGTCGTACATCGGGGTCCTGGCGGTGGGGCGACTCAGAGGAGGTCGGAGAACTTGGACCGCTGCCGGGTGAAGAATGCCGAACCGAGGGCGAAGACGACCACCGTCGCGACCCCGAAGCGCAGGAGGAGCTCGGGGTCCGGGCCCTGATTCTGCACCAGCACGCCGCGGTACATGTCCATGAGCCAGTGCATGGGGTTCACGTCGAGCATCCACCCGTAGTCCTTGTCGACCATCCGCTGGGGGGGATAGAAGATCGGGGTGATGAACATCCAGACCGTCAGGGCGACGCCGATCACGTGGAAGGTGTCGCGCCAGAAGAGGTTGAACGTCGCGAGGAAGTAGCCGAGGCCGGCGGTGAAGACCCCCTGGAGGACGAGCAGGGCGGGCACCCAGAGGAGCTGGGCGCCGAGCTGGACCCCCTGGTGACCGCTGGCCGCCGCGGCGGCGAGGACCGCGGGGTCGTCCGTGGGGTTGAGCTTGGCGTAGAGGAGGGCCAGCAGGACGATCGGGAGCGCGATGATCATGTTCACGATCGCGCTGATGGTCACGTAGGCCGGCAGGACCTCCACCGGGAAGACGACCTTCTGGATGAGGTTCTGGTTGTCCACCAGGATGTTGGTGGAGCGGGAGATGGCCTCGGCGAAGGCGGTCCACGCGACGATGGCCACCAGCATGAGGAGGACCACCTCCTGGGAGCTCTTGTCCGCGTCCCAGGTCATCTTGAGGATGATCTGGAACACGAGCAGGTACACCGCGAGGTTCATGATCGGGTACACGACCGACCAGAAGAACCCGAGGCTGGAGCCGACGTAGCGAGCCTTCAGGTCTCTGCCGACGAAGCTCCAGAGGAGGCCCCTGTTGGCCTTGAGGGATCGGAGTAGCTGCAGCACCGGGGGTCACCGTCGCCCGTCGAGGACGCCGCGGATAGGGTCGCGATCGGGGGAAGGGCGCGCAACCTTCGGAGCGGGACCCTCGGGCAAAGTGCCGCCGCCCTCCCGATCCGAGCGCTCAGTCCAGCTCGGGAGGGGGGAAGGCGGCGTGCGCCTTCAAGGTCATCCTCGCCCGCTTCTCGATGTCGACCTCGGTGAAGATCGGCTCCATGGCGTTCTGGGGGAGGTGGAGCTTCTGGGCCAGGGCGTCGGCGAGAAGCTCCACGGGGACGTCGTCGGGCAGCACGAGCGGCTCCTCGGCCCGTGACCCCAGGGCGTCCCGCAGGTCGTCCCGGAGCGAGTCCTCACGGCTCGAGTGCAGGGGGACCTCGTCCATGGGGCGCGCCGTGACGCGTCGGTAGAGCCGGTCGGAGGGGACCTCCTCCACGTCGAAGCGGCCCAGGCCGAAGAGCCAGATGAAGTACCGCCCGTCGGGGGTCTTCTCGTGGCGCGCGATCTCGCCGACCCCGGCCACGTGGAGGATGCGGGGGGGCGTCTCCTCCTCCCCGTCCGTGGTGAGGTCCTGGCCCTCGAGGACGGTGCCCATGACCAGGCGTCCCTGGCCGTCCAGGACGTCGTCGATCATCTGCCGGTAGCGCGGCTCGAAGACGTGGAGGGGGAGGATCTGGCGCGGGAGCAGGAAGACGCCCCGGAGCGGGAACATCGGCATGATGCTCGCGGGCCGGGGGTCCTCCTCCGGCGGCCAGACGTCCGGGATCTCCGTCATGGACCCGAACTTAGGGCCTTGCGCGCCCCATGGAAGCCCGTCCGGACTGGGATTCCCCCAATCGACGCGGTCGCGCCGGAGGTGGGCGCAGCCTCAGGCCTCCCCGAGCAGCTCCACGAGCTCACGGGCGTCGCGGGTGCGCCCGTGCCGGTGCATGGAGGTCACGAGGTTGCGCAGCTGGCGGGTGACCATCACCACGTCCGACGACGGCTCGAACCAGGTGGGGGACGGGGGCAGCCCGAGTCGCTCGAGCCGGCTGAGACAATCCGCCTCGCTCAGGGAGCGGGCGCCGCCGAAGGGATCGAGGATGACCTCCTCGTCCTCGCCGCGAACGAGGAGCAGGACGTGCCCGGGGAACGGCAGGAGGTCGGCGTGCAGCCCGGCGCGCCGGCCCACGAGGGCGTACACCGCGCAGAGCGTGAGGGGGAGGCCCCTCCGATCCTCCACGGTGCGGGTCAGGGACACGTGCGTGGAGTTGTGGAAGTCGTCGGAGGCCCCGATGAAGCCCTCCTCCCCCGCGAGCACGTGGCGGAGGGCCTCCGCGGCGGCCCGCGCCGGGGCGCCGGCCGCCGCCCGGGCCTCGACGGCCCGCGCCCAGCCGTCCAGCTGCCCGGGCACGTCCCTGGCGGGGTCGGCCGCGCCGAGGACCTCGTCGATGGCCATCAACCCCTCCTCGAGCGACGCTGCGGGGTCGGAGAGGAGGTGCCTGAGCCGCTCGAGCCCTCGCCGTCGACGGAGCTCCAGGAGCACCTGTCGCGCCCGCGCCCGGAGCACGGCGTCGTCGCCGTCCGCCGCTCGCCGCAGCGCCGGGATGGCCTCCGCGCCCAGGCCCAGGAGCGCGGCCTTGACCTGCCGCCGGGAGGTGCTCGACGCCTCCGCCAGCAGGGGGACGAGGGTGTCGGGTGAGGGCGGCGATTCCATGGCTCCGCGAGGGGCTTCGACCGGGGGGCCGCAGGGGGGGCGCGCAGCCCGAGATTCCGCCGCCAGCACGCCTCAGGGGCTCCTGAGGGTTGGATGTTGCATTCGGGCCTCCGGATGCCGGGCGCCCAGGATTGCCCCGTCTGGCCCCTCTCCTTATTCTCTTTGCCCGGAAAACGGGGGGAAGGACCCCGTTCACGGCCTTCCGCGGGCCCTCCGACCCGCCTCCTCGAGCCCTCCTCCCTGACCATGGCGAACGCCTCCCCCTCGGCCCAAGGCCACGCACCCGGCCGGGTCGCCGTCGTCTCGGCGAAGCGGACGCCCATCGGGAAGTACCTCGGGTCCTTCGCGGACCTCTCGGCGGCCGACCTCGGGGTGGAGGCCGTCTCGGCCGCCCTGGAGGCCGGGGGCGTCCCCGCTGCGGCGGTGGGTGAGGTCTTCATGGGGAACGGTCGCCAGGCGGGCGGCGGCCCGAACGTGGCGCGGCAGATCTCGGTCCGGGCCGGCATCCCCGAGACCGTCTGCGCGACCACCGTCAACATGGCCTGCGGGTCGGGCCTCAAGTCCGTGGTGTTCGCCGCCGACGCCATCCGGCGCGGCGAGATGGACGTCGCCGTCGCCGGCGGGACCGAGTCCATGAGCGGCCTGCCGTTCTTCCTCCCGAAGATGCGCCGCGGGTACCGGCTCGGCTCGGCGCCGCTCGTGGACGCCATGTACAAGGACGGCTTCGACTGCCCGCTCGCGGACATGGTGATGGGGGAGACCGCCGAGAAGCTCGCCCAGGAGCTCGGCATCTCCCGGGACGACCAGGACGCCTTCGCCGTCGAGAGCCAGCGCAAGGCGGGCGCGGCCGTGGAGGCGGGGCGCTTCGACGCGGAGCTCGCCCCGGTCACGATCAGGACCCGCAAGGGGGAGGTGACCGTGGCGGCGGACGAGCACCCGCGCCCCGACGCCACCCTCGAGAAGATGGGGCGCCTGCCCGCGGTCTTCGGGAAGCGGTACGACGGGAACGGGACGGTCACGCCGGGCAACGCGAGCGGCATCACGGACGGGGCCTGCGCCCTGGTCCTCGCGTCGGAGGCGGCCTGCGAGCGCCACGGCTGGGAGCCGCTGGCGTGGGTGGGGCGCGCCGCGCAGTCCGGCGTCGATCCCACCGTCATGGGGCTCGGCCCGGTGCCGGCCTGCGACCGGCTGCAGCAGCTGACCGGTCGGGCGGCCCGCGACTACGACCTCGTCGAGCTCAACGAGGCGTTCGCCGCCCAGGTGCTCGCCTGCGACCGGGACCTCGGGCTCGACCACCAGCGCCTCAACGTCAACGGCGGCGCCATCGCCCTCGGTCACCCCATCGGCGCGACGGGCGCCCGCATCGTCACCACGATGCTCCACGAACTCTCACGTCGAGGGGGCGAGCACGGGCTCGCGACCCTCTGCATCTCCGGCGGCATGGGCCTCGCGGTCGCGTTCGACCGCGTCGGCCTCTGACCGCCGCCCCCGTTCCCGCGCGGAACCACCCCCACCAATTCCATGCAGATCAAGAAAGTCGGCGTCGTCGGTTGCGGCCTCATGGGCCACGGAATCGTCCAGGTCGCGGCCCAGGGCGGCTGCGAGGTCATCGCGCTCGAGTCCGAGCAGCAGTTCCTCGACAAGGGGCTCGCGCGGGTCGACAAGAGCCTCGCCAAGCTCGCGAGCAAGAACGTTGAGAAGGGCAAGATGGACCAGGCCACCGCGGACGCCTGGGTCGCCGAGGTGCGCGGGCGCATCTCCGGCACCACCGACCGCGCCGGGGTCGCCGACTGCGACCTCGTGGTCGAGGCCATCGTCGAGAACCTGGACGTGAAGAAGGAGCTCTTCGCCTCCCTCGGCGAGATCTGCAAGCCGGAGACGGTCTTCGCCTCCAACACCTCCTCGTTCCCCATCGGCGAGATGGCGGCGGCCTCCGGGCGCCCCTCGCGCTTCGTGGGCCTGCACTTCTTCAACCCGGTGCAGCTCATGCGCCTGGTGGAGGTGGTCCGCACCGACGAGACCGACGACGACGTCTTCGAGGCCTCCAAGGCCTTCGGCGCCGCCTGCGGCAAGACGCCGGTCTCCTGCAAGGACACCCCGGGCTTCGTGGTGAACCGCCTGCTCGTGCCGTACATGGTGCAGGCCATCGACATGCTCGACCGCGGCGACGCCTCCAAGGAGGACATCGACGCCGCCATGCAGTTCGGCTGCGGCTACCCCATGGGCCCGCTGACGCTCACCGACTACGTGGGCCTCGACACCACCCTGTTCATCCTCCAGGGCTGGACCGAGCGCTACCCGAACGAGCCCGCCTTCAAGATCCCCGCGTCCCTCGAGCGCCTCGTCGCCGAGGGCAAGCTCGGCCGCAAGACGGGCGAGGGCTACTACAAGTGGGAGGGCGACAAGAAGGCATGATCGCCGGCCTGCTCGCGCCCGCCCTCGCCGCGGCCCTCCTGGGGCCCAGCCTCGCCGACGCCTCCGTCGCCGCCGAACCGGCGCCGGAGGCCGGCGCTGCGTTCGTGGTGCAGCCCGAGCGGCGTCCGGTCTCGCAGCGAGGCGTCGAGCTGACCGCGACCATCCCGCCCCTCTTCGTCGAGGGCCAGCCCTTCGTCGTGTCCCTCCAGGTCACCGCGACCGGCAAGTCGGCCGCGGACCTGCCCGCCTGGATGCTCACGCCGGCGGCCTGGGCCATGGACGGCAAGGCCCTCGGCCGCCGTCCGGCCAAGGCCAGCGTGCCGCTGCAGCCGGGCCAGACCCTGACGGTGGACCTGGACCTGGCGGCCCTCGTCCGGGAGCGCCAGGCCCGCCCGAAGGACTTCTCCCTCGCGATCGAGGGCAAGCGCGACACCAAGCAGCAGGTCATCTGGCTCGGGGCCCCGGACGCCGAGACGGACTACACGTCGCTCTCCGACGAGCAGCTCGAGGAGTACCAGGCGGTGCTGTTCACCAGCGGCGGGCCGATCTGGGTGGAGCTGTGGCCCGACGTGGCGCCGAATCACGTGCGCAACTTCCTCGACCTGTGCGCGTCCGGCTTCTACGACGGCTCGCCCTTCCACCGCGTGATCCCGGGCTTCATGGCCCAGGTGGGGCGCTCGAAGGACGGGACGCCGGCGCCCCGGAAGCTGAAGGCGGAGTTCAACAGCCGCCGCCACGTGGCGGGGGTGCTCTCCGCGGCGCGGCTCGGGAACGACCTCGACTCGGCCGAGAGCGAGTTCTTCATCGTGCACCGCTCCTCACCCCACCTCGACCAGACCTACAGCGCCTTCGGCCAGATCCTCACCGGGATGGACGCGGTCGAGCGAGTCGTCCAGGCGGTCGAGGGCAACCAGCGCCTGCTCGACGCCCTCAAGAAGAACGGCGTCCGCATCGACGACCGCCGGCCCCAGGTGGCCATGGCGCTCCACGACCCGTTCCCCGCACAGTCCATCGAGCGCGCCGTCGTGGTCCGCGCCACGAGATCCCGCCCCAAGAAGTGAACCGGGACCCGCGGCCGCCCTGGGGCCCTTGCCCCTGCGCCGCGATCCCCAAGCCCCCCGCACCCCCATGACTCACGAACTGAGCGGCGCCCAGGTGCGCCTCGAGACCACCGCCGGGAACATGACCGTGGAGTTCCTCACCGACGTGGCCCCGCGCCACGCGGAGAACTTCGTCAAGCTCGCCAAGGACGGCTTCTACGACGGGACCCGGTTCCACCGCGTCATCCCCGGGTTCATGATCCAGGGGGGCGACCCGAACACGAAGACGGACCAGGAGCGACTGTGGGGGACCGGCGGGCCCGGCTGGACCGTGAACGCCGAGTTCAACGACGTCCACCACGAGCGCGGCGTGCTCTCCATGGCGCGCTCCCAGGACCCGAACTCGGCGGGCAGCCAGTTCTTCGTCTGCCACGGCGAGGCGGGCTTCCTGGACGGCCAGTACACCGCCTTCGGGCGCCTCGTGGACGGCTTCGAGGTCCTCGACGAGATCGCCAACGCCCCGACCCTGCCGGGCGGCGAGGGCTCGCGCCCCAAGGACCCCGTGACCGTCACCAAGGCCGTCCTCGTCGAGGGCTCGGAGGGCTGATCCCATGAGCTACGAGAACATCCTCTACGCGGTCGAAGGGCCGGTCGCCCGGGTCACCATCAACCGCCCGGACAAGATGAACGCCCTGAACGACGCGACCCTCGGGGAGCTGAAGGACGCGTTCACCCGGGCGGGCGAGGACGACGCCGTCCGCGCGCTGCTGATCACCGGCGCCGGCGAGAAGGCCTTCGTGGCCGGCGCCGACATCAACGAGCTGCTGGCCGAGGCCGGGAGCGCCGAGGGCGCGATCCGCGTCTCGACCACCGGCCAGGACGTCTTCCGCCTGCTCGAGCAGCTCGGCAAGCCCTCCGTGGCCATGGTCAACGGCTTCGCCCTCGGCGGCGGCTGCGAGCTCGCCCTCGCCTGCACCCTGCGGACCGCGTCCAGCAAGGCGCGCTTCGGCCTCCCCGAGGCGAGCCTTGGCATCGTCCCCGGCTACGGCGGCAGCCAGCGCCTCTCCCGCGTCGCCGGGCCCGGCGTGGCCCGCGAGTGGGTGCTGACCGGCGACATGTTCTCGGCCGACGAGGCCCACCGCGTCGGCGTCGTGAACCGGATCTTCGAGCCGGACGAGCTGGAGGAGGGCACCGCCAAGCTCCTCAAGAGCATCGTCACCAAGGGGCCGATCGCCCTCCGCTTCTGCATGGACCTCGTCCTCTCGGGCTGGGACCTCGACCAGACCGCGGGGGAGGCCCTCGAGGCCGAGTACTTCGGCAAGGCCGCCCTCACGGAGGACATGCGCGAGGGCATGAGCGCCTTCCTCGAGAAGCGTCGTCCCGAGTTCAAGGGCCGCTGAGTCCCGGAGCCGCCGCGTTCCAGGGCCGCCGGGTTCAGGAACCGCCGCGTTCAAGAGCCGCGGCCCCGGGCCCTGCCCGGACCGCAACCTCCACAACCAACACCACCAGCACACGAGCGGGCGCCCGGCGCCCCGGAGCACCACATCATGAGCAACGAAGTCGTCATCGTCGGCGGGGCGCGGACCCCCATGGCCGAGTACTCGGGCACCCCCGGTTTCGGGAAGCTGAAGGGCGTGAGCGCCATCGACCTCGCGGCCCACGCCTCGAAGGCGGCCATCGAGCGGTCGAAGATCTCGGCGGACAGCATCGACCACACGGTGGTCGGCAACGCCCTCCAGACGTCCAACGACGCCATCTACGGCGCGCGCCACGTGGCCCTCAAGGCCGGCGTCCCCCAGTCGGTGCCGGCGCTCACCGTCAACCGCCTCTGCGGCTCCGGCATCCAGTCCATCGTGAGCGCGTCGCAGCTCATCCAGCTGGGCGAGGCGAGCACCGTCCTCGCCGGCGGCATGGAGAACATGAGCCAGGCGCCCTACGTGCTCCACGGGGCGCGGGACGGCTTCAAGTTCGGCGTCCAGCCGAACCTCGAGGACCTCCTCTTCGCGAGCCTCTACGACCCCTACGGGGACACCTACATGGCGCAGACGGCGGAGAAGATCGCCCGCCGCCTGGAGATCTCGCGGGACGCCCAGGACGAGTTCGCCCTCCGCAGCCACCAGCTCGGCGCCGAGGCCGTGGCCGCCGGGCGCTTCGCCGAGGAGATCGCGCCCGTGATCATCCCGCACCGTCGCGGGGACATCACGGTGGACACCGACGACCACATCAAGCCCGACACGACGATCGAGGGCCTCGCCAAGCTGCGGGCCGCCTTCGGCAAGGAGGGCACCGTGACCGCGGGCAACGCCAGCGGCATCGTCGACGGGGCGGCCATGGTGGTCTGCACCACGGCGGACCGCGCCAAGGCCGACGGCCTCGACGTGATGGGCATCGTGCGGGGCTACTCCTGCGTCGGCGTCGACCCCAAGGAGATGGGGATCGGCCCGGTGCCGGCGATCCGCGTCCTGCTCGAGCAGGCGGGCATGTCCAAGGACGACATCGACTTCTACGAGATCAACGAGGCGTTCAGCGCCCAGTACCTCGGGTGCGAGAAGGAGCTCGAGCTCGACCGCGACCGCTGCAACGTCAACGGCGGAGCGATCAGCCTCGGCCACCCGCTGGGGGCCACCGGCACCCGCCTGGTGCTGACGCTGCTGTACCAGCTGCGCCGCACCGGCAAGAAGTTCGGCGTGGCCTCCGCCTGTATCGGCGGCGGCCAGGGCATCGCGATGCTCGTCGAGAACCCCGGCGCCTGACCCGCGCTCACCCCTACCGCCGCGCGCGAGCGCGGACCCCTCCGTGAGCCCGAACCCGCCGCAGCGGGGCGGGCCGCGGGCCCGAGGACGACCACCGAAATGAACCAGCTGATCCACGAGAACGAGTCCGGGGAGCGCGTCGTGCGCCTCACCCCTGGCAAG
>JASFWR010000341.1:0-4148 GCA_050049155.1 Planctomycetota bacterium
GGTCCACCAGACGGTTGAAGGCCATGGCGGCCGTCCGCGCGGCCACGGCGCAGAGCACGATCCAGCCCAGGGTGGTGGCGCCCGGCGGCCCCCCCGCCGCGAGCCACGCCCCCATGAGGGCGAACGGCAGCGCGAAGACCGAGTGGCTGAACTTGACCAGCGAGAGCGTGGCGGCGACGCGGCTCAAGGGCCGTCCCCTCCGTCGCTCGCCGGCCCGGCGGGCGAGGTCCCCGGGTCCCCCGCGGGCTCGTCGAGCCCGCCCCAGCGGGCCCCCACGTCCTGCTGCACCCCCAGGCGATCCAACGCCTTGCCCACCACGTGGACCACCAGGTCCTCCACGGACTCCGGCAGGTGGTAGAAGCCGGGCATGCACGGCAGCACGATGGCGCCGAGCCGGACGGCCCGGAGCATGTTCTCCAGGTGGATCTCGGAGAGCGGCGTCTCGCGAGGCATCAGGAGGAGCCGGCGCCCCTCCTTGAGGGCCACGTCCGCGGCCCGCTCCACGAGGTTGGAGCTGAAGCCCGCCGTCACGCGCGCCAGGGTGCCCATGCTGCAGGGAGCCACGATGACGCCCCCGGTGAGGGAGGTCCCCGAGGCCGCCGGCGCCTCGATGGCGTCGCTGGTGAACACGCGCACCCGGCCCCGCCATCCCTCGGGGAGGTCGTACGTCCCCAGCCAGCCGGGCAGCGCCGCCTCGAGCGCCTCGCCGCGGACCCCCGGCTCCACCCCGCGCTCGTGGCGCAGCACCTTGCAGCCCGCCTCGGTGATGGAGAGGTCCACCTCGCAGCCGGCCCGCAGGAGCTCCACCACCAGCCGCTCGGCGTAGGCGTGGCCGCTCCCGCCGGTGAGGCCGACGAAGAACCGCAGGGGGCGATCGGAGCTCTGGGGGGAGGCGTTCATGGTTCGGGGCTCGAGGAGCGTGGTGGCGCCGCTCAGGCGGGGAGCGCGCCGACGAGCAGCGCGAGGTTGAAGAGGGCGTGGGACCAGGCCGCGACGCCGATGCCCCGCCAGAGGAAGAGGGCCGCCAGCAGGATGCCCGCCGTGGCCCGCCACGTGAAGACCGCGGGGTCGTAGGACTCGCCCCCGGGGCCCAGCCAAGACGTGAACGTCTCCAGGTGGAACGCCGCGAAGACCGCGGCCGAGCCCACGGTGGCCAGGGTGACGGCCGCCAGCCGGGTCGCCCCGGGGACCGCGCCGATCCAGGTCAGGCCGCGCTGGACGAGGAGCCAGAGGACCGAGAGCGCCCCCAGCCGGAAGACCACCTCCTCGTACGCGGCGCTGCCCAGGACGAAGCCGGCCGTGGACGCCGTGGGCCTCACCCCGTCGCCGGCCCCCACGGTCATGGCCCCCACGTACGGCGAGGCCACCTCCGCGGCGGCGTAGAGCACGGGGCCCAGGACCAGGGCGCCCAGCGCGCCCTCGAGGAGGGTCCGGGCGAAGCGAGGCCCCAGGGCGGCCCCTCCCTCGCGGCGCACCTGGAGCTGGAAGCAGATCAGCGCCAGCACCGCCAGCGCCCCGAGCACGACCCGCCGGGCCAGGACCGGGTCCGGCAGGCCCGTCCGGGTGAGCGGGAGGGACAGGACGACCTCGGCCACCGCCCTCGGGTGGCCGGGGGAGCCCGCCCCCGAGGCCTCGTAGGCGGCGAAGAGCGGGAGCATGGCGAGGAACCCGAAGGCGACCCCGCGGGCCGGGCCGTCCACGCGCAGGGAGAGCAGCCGCGTCTGCGGGAGCGGCTCGGCCTCGTCGTACTCCTCGTCCTCGGTCACCGCCGCGCGCTCCCGCTCAGGCGCCCTCGGGGACGAGGCCGTGGTGGATGCACGCGATGCCGCGCCAGAGGCGGTCGAACCGGCAGTCCACCAGCCCGTCCTCCTCCATCTCGGCCCGCAGCTGCTCGGGTCCGGGCCAGCCCTGGACCGTGTCGTCGAGGTAGTCGTAGGCCGCGCGATCCCCGGAGAGCGCCCCGCCGATGCGCGGGAGGACGTGCTCGAGGTAGGCCCGGTACAGGCGCCCGAAGGCGTCCTGGCGCGGCATGCTGAACTCGAGCACGAGGACCCGCCCGCCCGGGCGCACCACCCTCGCCATCTCGCGGATGCAGCGCCGCCGGTCCGCCACGTTCCGGAGCCCGAAGGCGATGGTCGCCACGTCCGCGGAGTCCGTGGCGAGGGGCAGCTCCAGCCCGTCGCCCTGGACCCAGGCCATGGGGCCGGCGCCGGCCCGCTCCTTCTCCGGCGCGAGGGCGACCATCTCGAAGGTGAAGTCCACGCCCACCACGCGGGCGCCCCTCCGCGCCAGCAGGAGCGCGAGGTCGCCCGTCCCGCAGGCCACGTCCACCACCGTGGCGCCCTCCCCGGGCTTCCCCGCGGCGGCCATCACCTTCCGACGCCAGCTCCGATCCACGCCCCCCGAGAGGACCCGGTTGGCGAGGTCGTAGCGGCCGGCGATGCCGGCGAACATGGAGCGAACGGCGACGGGATCCGGCAAGGGAGGGCGGCGGTGGAGCGGACGAGGGAGCGGGCGGCGGGCGGGCGCGGACGGCGCGCCGTCAAATGCAGGCTGCGCCCGCGATTCGCTCGCGGGCGCAGCCGGGATTCCCAGCGCCCGGGGGATCCGGGCGGGGTGCGCCTGGGCGGGACACGGGCCTGGGCCCGCGCCGCCCCGGACATCACTGGCGCCAGTAGTCGGACAGCAGGGTGACCTGCGAGACCGGCACCGACTGGACCCCGGGGACGTAGGGGTTGGTGTCGAAGCGCGGGGTACCCGTGACGCCGAGGGCCAGGGCGTCGATGACGCCGCTGCCGCCCACGGGGTTCGGGACCGCCGCGAAGAGGAAGCGAGGCTCGGAGGTGTTCACGAAGCCGGCTGCGCTGCGGTACGAGGCCTTGCTGTTCGCCGGGATCGGCGAGCCCGCGCTGAAGGTGTTCGACGGACCGGGGATGCCGCCGAAGTTGCGCTGGTTGTCGAAGGCGATGTCCGTCGGGATGCCCGAAAGCTGGTCGAGGGCCTGGCTCAGGGACAGCGGGACGCCGTACTGGAGGTCGCGGAAGTTCGCGTTGCCCGCGCCCAGCTGGGTCAGCGGGATCTGGCCGGTGAGCGCGCTCTCGATGCGCAGGCGCGAGATGGCGCCGACGCCGAGGTTGCCCGGGTTACCGGTGGCGACGTCGATCGGACCCTCGTGGACGATGTACACCGAGCCGTCGAGGTTGATCGGGTCGATCTGGATCTGCTTGGGCGCCTGGAAGTCGAACGGGATGATCCCGATGACGTCGTCGAAGCCCCAGCCGTTGACCCCGTTCGGGCCGGACTCGAAGAGGGCGACCGTGCCGGTGCGGTTCAGGACGTAGCCGAAGTAGACGCCGCGCTGGAACGAGAAGCCGATCATCCGGGGCGTGATGCAGACCTCGAAGGGCCGGCTCAGCTGCGAGTTGATGGTGCGGCGCACGTCGAGGGTCGCCGCGCCGATGATCGACATGGTGCTGTCGAGCTCGTTGCAGACGAGGATGTCCTCGTTGGTGGGCTCGAACGCGATGCCGCGCGGGGAGTTGCCCACCTGCACGGTCCGGACCACCTGGTGGAACTGGGCCGACTGCGGGTTGATGTCCAGGAAGGTCACCGTGTCCGCGAGCTGGTTCGAGATGGCCAGCAGGTCGGTGTTCGGGCCCATGGCCATGGAGGTCGGGTCCGGGACCGCGATGCGGTCGATGACCGTCATGCGGTTGGAGTTGAACACGACGATCTCGCTACGCGGGCGGTCGCACACGTAGAGGAAGTGGCCGATCTGCTGCCGCATCTGGTACTGCGTGCAGTTCTGCGACTGGGTCTGACCGAAGGACGGGCCGAGGAAGAACACGTTCTGCTCGAGGGTGAGCAGGCCCGTGGGCGGCGTGTTCGTCGCGGGGACCGGGAACGGGTTGCCCGACACCAGCAGGTTGTTGGTGAGCGTGTCGATGGAGGTCGGCTCGTTGCCGCCGATGAACGGCGACACGCACTGGGGCGGGAACGACAGGGTCGGCGGGTTGGGGTGCGGAGCCCACGAGATGATGTTCTCGTAGCCCGGGTTGAGGCCCCCGAACTGGTTGACCTGGGCCGGGGCGAGGGTGTTGGGCTGGTTGCCCTGCACCGACGCGATGACCTTGAGACCGTCGAGGGCG
>JASFWR010000059.1:0-13356 GCA_050049155.1 Planctomycetota bacterium
ACCGCTGGAGCAGCAGGGCCGCGCCCACTCCCCCGCCGACCCAGAGCACCAGGGCGGCGGGCATCAGGAAGCGGTCGAGCTGGAAGGGGTGCAGGAGGACCGGGACGGCGAAGCAGGCGCCGGCGATGAGCAGCGTGACCGCGGTGCGCCCCGCGAGGCGCGTCAGCCCGTACGCCGTGAGCGCCAGGAGCAGGACCAGCACCGCCGCGTGGGGCGCCACCCCCGTGAGCCAGTTGACCCGGCGCAGCCACTCGGGGATCGGCGGCATCTCGCGGTTGCCGCTGATGAACTCGGCGAACGCGGCGCGGTGCGCGGCGGCGGTCTCGCCGCCGTGCGGGAGCGGGAGGAGGAACCACCAGACGCACGCCAGCGCGAGGGGACCGAGGATCCGGAGGGCGGCGCGCAGGGTGGCGCGGCGCTCCGGGCCGAGCACGAGCTCGAGCAGCCCGTCGAGTCCGACCACCGCGACGAGCATGAGCCCGTAGTTGAACTTGGTGAAGAACGCGACGAGGAGCCAGGCCCCGGTGATCCACTCCCACCGCCGGGTGGCGCGCGGCGTGGCCGCGCCCCTCCGAGAGAGCCACGCGTGGAGGCCGAGGACCATGGTCAGCAGGGACGGGACCTCGAGGAAGAGCGTCGGCGCGTACCGACGCGCCAGGGGGGACGCCGCGGCCGCGAGAACGGCGAGCATTGCCGCGTCCAGCGCGACGGCGCCCACGTCCCGCTCCGCCAGCCCGCGGACGCGGCCGAGGCGAACGGCGCGGCGCGCGAGCAGCCCCACGCCGAGGAGCGTTGGGAGGAGGAACAGCCAGAGGCCGAGGGCCCTCGCCTGCCCCTCGCCGATCCCCGCGAAGTGCTGCCAGGCGGCGAGGCAGAGGGGATAGACGAATGGGTAGCGGTCGCACTCCTGGATCACGTCCGCCGCCGATCTCACCTCGTCCCTCTCCAGGTGCAGCAGGATCCGCACGGCGGGCAGCTCCGCGTGCATGGTCTCGTCCCAGGCCCAAGCCCGCCCCGCCACGACGGAGTCCGCAGCGGACCGCTCGAGGAGCGCGCCCAGCAGCACGACGGCGAGGACGACGAGGGCGCGGACCCAGGGCCGGTGGCGGCGGGCGGCGCCGCCGGAGGGCAGCTCGGCGGAGGATCCGGGTGAGGACCCAGCGGGCTGCGGACGCTCCATGGCGCCGGCCGCCTGGCTCCCCCCGTCGGGCGGCCCGGACACGGCGGGGCTGCCGCTCGGCGAGGCCTGGCCCTCGGCGCTTGGCGGATCGACTGGGGTCGCGCTCACGGGCGGGATGCTACCACCCGGCGAGGTGCGGTTTCCCGCCTCGATCCGGCGGGGACGCGGTGGTTCGAGAGCCCCCCGGGCTACACTCCGCCGCCGCAACCGCCCCCCGGGCCCGCCCCTCCTCACCATGACCGACTCCCACGACCTCCCGAAGGACGCCAGGTTCGAGACCCGCGCGGTCCACGCCGGCCAGGCCCCCGACCCCTCCAACGGCGCCGTGATGACGCCGGTCTACCTGACGAGCACCTACGCCCAGGAGGCCCCCGCCGTCCCCCGCCAGGGGTACGAGTACTCGCGCACGACCAACCCGACGCGGACGGCCCTCGAGGCCAACCTCGCCTCCCTGGAGGGCGGGGCCTGGGGCCTCTGCTACGCCAGCGGCCTCGCGTCCACCAACGCCCTGATGGACCGCATGAACCCGGGGGACCACGTGGTGGCCGGGAACGACCTGTACGGGGGCACGTACCGGATCTTCACCAAGGTCTTCGAGCGGTACGGGGTGGAGTTCAGCTTCGTGGACACGACCGACCCGGACAACATCCGGGCGGCGATGCAGCCCAACACGCGGTACGTGTACGTGGAGTCCCCGTCCAACCCGCTGCTCCGCCTCACGGACATCGCGGCGGCGGCCGAGATCGCCCACGGCGGCGGCGCGCAGCTGGTGGTCGACAACACCTTCGCCACGCCCTACCTGCAGCGACCGCTGGAGCTGGGGGCGGACATCGTCCTCCACTCCCTCTCGAAGTACCTCGGCGGGCACTCGGACCTGATCGGCGGCGCCCTGATCGGCCGGGACGAGCAGACCCGTGAGGAGCTCGCCTTCTACCAGAACGCCGTCGGGGGCTGCCTGGCGCCCCTCGACGCCTTCCTCGTCCTGCGCGGTACCAAGACCCTCGGTGTCCGGATGGACCGCCACTGCGCCAACGCCCAGGCGGTGGCGGAGGCCCTCGCCGAGCATGAGCTCGTGGACCGGGTGATCTACCCCGGCCTCCCTGACCACCCGCAGCTGACCATCGCCCAGAAGCAGATGTCCCAGCCCGGCGGCATGGTCTCCTTCGAGCTGAAGGGCGGCGTCGAGGCGGCCAACGCCTTCGCCTCGAGCACCCGCATCTTCACGCTCGCCGAGTCCCTGGGCGGCGTCGAGTCCCTCGTCGAGGTGCCGCCGTCCATGACCCACGCCTCCATCCCCGCGGAGGTCCGCCGGGCGGCGGGGCTCGCGGACGGCCTCGTCCGCCTGTCGGTCGGGATCGAGAACGTGGACGACCTCGTGGCCGACGTGCACCAGGCCCTCGAGGCCGCGGCGCGCGCCTGACCGGCAGCGGTGACCCGGAGGGGCGCGGCGCCGGTGCGCGGCGTCCCGTCCCGCGGCCGCGGGCTCGCCCGCCGGCGCCGGTCGGGTACGCGTCGGCGCGAGTCACCCGACGTTCGGGTCACGACCCTCGGCACTGAACTCGCCACTGAACTCGCCACCGGGCGAGGCGTGCGCTCACGCGGACGACGGGCGGCGCGATCGGCCCGCGCACCGGCCCGCTCAGAAGGGCGAACCCGGCTTGGTGGGCGGCGGCGTCGGCGGCTGCGGCCGGCCGGCCGCGGGAGCCGCGGTGGGCTCGGGCGCCGGGGCGGGAGCGGCCTTCTCCTCCGGACCGATCTCGTCGCAGACCCGCTGGCGCATGACGCGCCCGACCTTGAACTTCACCACCCGCTTCGCCGGCACGTCGACCTTCTCGAGGGTCTTGGGGTTCTGCGCCCGGCGGGCGGCCCGCTCACGGACCTCGAAGACGCCGAACTCCCTGAACTCCAGCCGGTTACCGAGCGACAGTTCGTCCACGATCGAGTCCAGGAACCGCTGGACCACGTCGCGGACGGCGACCTTGGTCTGGTCGGTCTCCTCCGCGATGCGGTTGACCAGCTCGCGCTTGGTGATGGTTCGGGACTGGGGCTCGGACATGGTCATGGGCGGCGCCGCTGGCGGTGCCGCCGATGGCGGGGCAGGCTCCGATCGTTCAGGAGATGCTCGCACCCGGTTCGCGTTGCGTCAAGCCGCCCCGCGCCCTCGGCCATTCCCGCAGTCCGTAGGGGAAGGTCAGTGCGGGTCGTCCAGAACGAACGTCACGGGGCCGTCGTTCACGAGGTCCACCTCCATGGAGGCGCCGAAGACGCCTGTTTCCACGGGAAGTCCCTCACCCTCCAGGATCTCGCAGAAGCGCCGGTAGAGCGGCTCGGCGACCTCGGGGGGCGCCGCGCGATCGAACGAGGGGCGCCGCCCCTTACGGCCGTCGGCGGCGAGGGTGAACTGGCTGACCACCAGCGCGCCGACCTCCTCCCCGCCCGCCAGGAGGTCGAGGGCCGAGCGGTTCATGCGCCCGTCCGCGTCCCCGAAGAACCGGAAGGTCGCGAGCTTGGCGGCCATGCGCTCGGCCTCCTCGGGGCCGTCGCCGTCGAGCACGCCGAGCAGGACCACGACCCCGCGCCCGATGGCGCCGACCACCTCGCCGTCCACGCGCACCTCCGCGCGGAGCACCCGCTGCAGCACGGCCCTCACGGCGTTCGCTCCGCCTCGGCCGCCGCGCGTCGCTCCATGCGCACCCTCGCCCGCAGCCCCTCCACGAGGTCGCCGATGGTCGGTCCGTCCCCGGCGAGCTCCGCGACCTCCTGCCAGCGCGCGGTGGCGACCTCCGGCCGGTCGAGGAAGACCTCGCTCAGCAGCGCCTCCTGGACGAGCGGGAGGACCTCCCCCGCCGACGCACCCTGGGCGCGGAGCGTCGCGTCGAGGGCCCCGAGCAGGTCGCCCCCCTCCTGCCGCGCGACGGTCAGGAGCATCCAACGCCGCGCCCGTCCCTCCGGCTCGCCCTCGAGGTCCTCGAGGATGCGAGCGGCCCGCCGGTCCTCCCCCCGGAGCAGCAGGAGCAGCGCGAGGTCGAGGCGTGCCTCCACCAGGTCGGCGTGGGCCACCCGGGGGTCGGTCGCCGCCTCCTCGAGCCAGCGCCGGAGCAGCCTCTCGGCCTCGTCGCGGTTCCCCTCCTCGGCGAGCATCCAGGCCTCGAGCCTGCGGGCGCGGAGGTGGCCTGGCTCGATCTCGAGCGCCCGGGCCACGGCGGCGCGGGCGAGGCTCCAACGGTCGGCCTGGGAGCGCTTCTCCAGGAGCACGTGACCGAGGCCGTAGTGGGCCCACGAGCAGGCCGGGTCCAGCTCGAGCGCACGCCGCAGCAGCGCCTCGGCCGCGAGCCCGTCGGTCTCGACCCGCGCGGCGAGGATCAGGGAGCCCACCGTCGGGACCTCGTCCGGGCGGGACGCGTAATGGAGGCGGAGCCGCTCGGCCGGCTCCACCGCGGCCCCCGCCGGGGGCGGCCCGAAGGGCGCGCCGCCGTCGAACAGCAGCGACGCCTCCAGGTCCTGGACCCAGCAGGCCACCTCGAGGTTGCCCGGGTCCTCCGCCGACAGCGCCCGCAGGTCCGCGAGGGCCCGCACCCGCTCCCCGCGGTCGAGCTCCGACCGGGCGGCCTGGAAGCGCTCCCGGCCGTCGGGCGTGAAGGCGGCGTAGGGGGACGTCCAGTCCGCCGTCCAGCTGGCGGCGGTGGAGCGGCAGGCGGGCGCCAGCGCGGCGACCAGGGTCACCAAGGCCGCGGCGCCGAGGCCGCCCCGGTCAGCGGCGGCCACCCGGCGGCGGCGAGAAGGGGGTGTCGTCACCGATCGCACCGGAGAACTGTAGCTCCTGGCCCTCCATCTGGTGCGCGTCCAGGTCCCGCCACACGGCGTCGCCGCTCGCGATGACCCGCACGGGACCGTCCGCCGCGGTCTCCACGATCACGACCTCCTCGTGGGCGGCCAGGCTCCAGCGGTCCAGCTGGACCCGGACCTCGCGCTCGGACCCCTTCCGGCGCCTCACCACCTGGACCAGGCCGTCGGCGGTCGTCGTCACCCGGCGGTCGTAGAGCTCCTTGTCGGAGCTGGCCACGACGTGCTCCAGGAGGGGGGGCGGCCCCTCGATGCGGAGCCGCTCGGCCAGCAGGACGGCCGTGCCGCTGAAGGCCCCGGTCCACGGCCGCGGGGCGGCGGGGACGAAGGGCTCCGAGAGCTCGGGCCCGGGGTCGAGATCCGGGTCGAGGTCCGGGGCCGCGGCGGCCGCGCCCGCTCCGGGGCCAGCGCCGGGCGCCACCACGGGCTCCTGGGCGAGGGCGTCGCCGGACCGGCAGGAGCTGACGAGGACGAGGAGCGCTGCGAGGGCGCAGGCGGTGCGGATGGCCATGTCGGGGAGGGGTGCGGGGAGTTCCGACCGCACTATCGGCAGGAGGGGCCCCCGCCTTGTGCGCCACCCGCTCCGCGCGGACGGAAAGTCCCCCGCGCCGGCGCCGCCGCAGCCCGCGGGCCCCTCAGCGCAGCCCGCAGGCCCCTCAGCGCAGCCCGCAGGCTCGGTAGGCGCGGTCACGCACCGCCGTCGCCCGCTCGCGGGCCTTCTCTGCCCCCCTCGCCAGGACCTGGTCCAGCTCCGCGGGGTCGTCGAGCAGCTCCCGGCGGCGCTGCCTGGGCTCCGCGAAGTGAGCGTCCATGGCCTCCACGAGGCGCACCTTGAGGTGCCCGTAGCCGGGGGCCCCCTCGCCGCCGCGGCGCACCCGCTCCCGCCAGTCCTCGAGCTCCTCCGCGTCGAGGAACAGCGTCAGGAAGTCGAACAGCGCCAGCTCGTCGGGGTCCTTGGGCTCCTCGGGCGCGCGGCTGTCCGTGGCGATGCGGCCGATCGCCTTCTTGAGCTTCTTGCCCTCCTCGAAGATCCAGAGGTGGTTCCCGTAGGACTTGGACATCTTCTGGCCGTCGAGGCCGGGGACCTTGGCCATGTCCTCACGGTCCGGGATCTGCGCCTCGGGGCGCACGAACACCTCGCCGAAGCGCGAGTTGAAGTGGGTCGCCATGTCCTGGGCCATCTCCACGTGCTGGACCTGGTCCTTGCCCACCGGGACCACGGTCGAGTCGTAGGCGAGGATGTCCGCCGCCATCAGGATCGGGTACGTGAAGAGCCCGACGGAGGGCTTGATCCCCTGGGCCGTCTTGTCCTTGTAGGAGTGCGCGCGCTCCAGCAGCCCCATGCCGGTCACCGTCGACAGGAGCCAGGTGAGCTCCGTGACCTCCGGGACGTCCGACTGCCGGAAGAACACCACCCGCTCCGGGTCGAGGCCCAGGGCGATGTAGGTGGCGGCGAGGTCCCGGACGTGTCCCCGGAGCGCCTCCGCGTCGTGGATCGTCGTCAGCGCGTGGTAGTCCGCGATGAAGAAGAAGTGCTCGCCCGGGGTCGACTGGGACGCGACGTGCTGCCGGATCGCGCCGAAGTAGTTGCCCAGGTGCGGCAGGCCGCTGGGCTGGATTCCGGACAGGAAGGTCGGCGTGGCGGTCGTCATTGCGCCTCGACCATGCCCCGCGGATCCGCGAGGTCAAGCCCGGGCCGTTGAGGAATCCAGGGGCGCGTCCGCGGGGGCGCCCGCCGCCCGCGACCCGCGCCCGTCCGGCGCCTCCTGTCAGCCTCCGGTCAGGTGCCGCGGTGCCGCCCTTTGACCGTGGTATCCGGCGGCGGCGACCGACAGAATCGCAGACGCCCCATGTCCCCCGCTGGCTCCCGTCCCCCCCTCCTGCGCGTCCGCGCCGCGGCCCTCCTCGCCCTGCTCGCGTCGGCGTGCTCGGGCCCCGCCACGGAGCGCAACCTCGCCCCGCTCTTCTCCTCCCACTCCGCCGCCGGCGGGGTCCCGGAGGTGGAGGCCCTCGGGGGCGCGGTGGTCACGCGGCGCGACCCCGAGTCGGGGGAGCGCAGGTACTGGGCCGTCCGGCCCCTGCTGTCCCGCCAGACGGAGCCCAACGGCGACCGCAACGCCTGGTTCCTGCCGCCGCTGGGCCGCATCCGCAAGGACGCCTCCGCGCGGTCCGAGGTCTCCCAGTTCATCCCCCTGGTCCGCTACGCCAGCCAGGTGCAGGCCGACGGGTTCGAGACCTGGTCCCTCCTCGTGCTCCCGGGGATCTACCTCTCCGCCCACGAGGACGGCCGCGTCCAGCGCGCCTTCTTCCCCTTCGGCGGCGTCGTCGAGAAGTTCCTCTCCCTCGACCGCGGCACCTTCGTGCTGTTCCCCCTCTGGCTCCGCACCGAGCGCTACGGCCGTGTCACGGACCACTTCCTCTGGCCCTTCTTCTCGTACTCACGCGGGACCGGCGGCACGGCGTGGCGGGTCTGGCCGATCGTGGGCAACGTGGGCTGGGACGGCCGCTACGACCGCTGGTTCTTCCTCTGGCCCTTCTTCCACTGGCAGCGCAACGACCAGCAGTACGGCCCGGACCAGGAGCGGTCCTCCTGGATGGTCTGGCCCCTCGGCGGGCAGGCGCGCCGCAGCGCGTCCATGAGCACCTCCGTCCTGTGGCCCCTGTTCGGCTACGCGCACGACGAGCGCACCGGCTTCTGGGCCTGGGACGGGCCGTGGCCCCTGGTCGTCTTCCAGGGCGGGGACCCCGAGCGCGCGACCCGCAAGCGCGTGTGGCCCCTCTACTCGTCCTACGAGGGCGACGGGATGACCTCGCGCTGGGTCGCCTGGCCGCTCGTCAACTGGCGGCACGAGGCCTACGACGACGGGACCAAGGACACCTTCAAGGCCTTCCCCTTCTGGCGCAGCTACACCCGCGAGCGGACCGCGGTCACCCCACAGTCCACGGGCCCCCTGGGGACCGAGCGCTACCGCAAGCTCTGGCCCCTGGGCCGCGTCCGCACCGCCCCGGGGGAGAGCGAGCTACGCGTGGTGGACGTCAACCCGTTCCCCGACTACGAGTTCGTGGACGAGCACTACGCCTGGCTGTGGGAGCTCTACACACGCCACCGCGACGGGGACGAGGTCCGCGGCCGGTCCTGGCTCGGGCTCTGGCGACGGGAGAAGGACGCCGACGAGGACCGGCGCTCCCTGAGCTTCCTCTGGAGCGCGCGGGACTACACCCGCGCGGGCCGCGTCGCCCGGGAGCGCTCCCTCCTGCTCGGCCTGATCCGCTACCGGACGACCGAGGGGGTGGGCTTCGAGTGGCTCCCCCCGTCCTTCCCCGGCCCGGGCTGGCCCATGCGCAGGACCCCGCGCTCCGAGGCCCCCGACCTCACGGCGCCGGTGAGGGGCACCTCGTCGACCGGCTCCCCGCAAGAGGCCTCGTCCGCGCCGCCCCTCGTCGGCGCCGGGCGCCTCGCCCTGCCGCTGCTGGCCGGCACCGAAACCCCGCAGGGACGTTGATTCCGCCCCCCCGCGGCACGATCGTGCATCCGATGGACTCCCCCGCGACGCTCCTCGCCGCCGCCCCCGCGTGGCTGACGGACGCCCTGCCCCTCGCCTTCGCGGCGGGCCTGGTGTACGTGCTCATGCAGGCCGCGTGGTTCAGGGCCGCGGTCGGGGAGATGGGCGCGACCCTCGAGCTCGCCGCGGGCGCCGCCCTGCGCGCGCACCACCTCCCCAGGCGCGGCCGCTGGTTGCTCGAGCAGCTCCACGCCGCGGGGGTCCGCAACCTGCACGTGGTGCTGCTCGTGGGCCTCTTCATGGGGATGATCGTGTCCCTGCAGACCGGCATCGAGCTCTCCAAGTTCGGTCAGCAGGACCAGATCGGCACCATCGTGGCCGCGAGCATGACCCGGGAGATGGGCCCCTTCATCACCGCGGTCGTCCTGGCGGCGACCACGGGCAGCGCCCTGGCCGCCGAGCTCGGGACCATGTCCGTGTCCGACGAGCTCGCGGCGCTCGAGGTGATGTCGGTGGACCGCACCTCCTTCCTGGTGGTGCCGCGCATCGCGGCGCTGATGCTCATCGCGCCGGCGCTCACCGTCCTGTGCGACACCATCGGCATCGTCGGTGGCGGCTTCGTCGCCTCCAGCCAGCTCGGGGTCCCGATGGCCCAGTACACGGAGACGGCCCTCGACGCCCTGCAGGAGAAGGGCGCGGTGATCCCGCTCCCCATGGACGTGTACTCGGGTCTGCTCAAGTCCGTCGTCTTCGGCGGGCTGATCGCGGTGATCTCCTGCGCCAGCGGGCTCGTGGCGCGCGGCGGCGCCCTCGGGGTCGGCCGCGCCACCAGCCGCGCCGTGCGGGACTCGATCATCGCGGTGATCGTCGCCAACTACTTCCTGACCTGGTTCCTCTACCGATGAGCGAAGGGGAAGCAGCGAGCGGCGGCGGCGGAGCCCGGGACGTGATCCTGCGCTTCGAGGACGTGCACAAGGCGTTCGGCGCGCAGCAGGTGCTCCGCGGGCTCTCGTTCGAGGTCCCCAGGGGCAAGGTCCTCGGGATCATGGGCGGCTCGGGGACGGGCAAGTCGGTCGCCCTGCGCCACGTGATCGGGCTGCTCCAGCCGGACGCGGGGCGAGTGGAGGTCGAGGGCCAGAACGTCCCGGACCTCGGCGCGGAGGACCTCGGCGCCCTGCGCAAGCGCATGGGCTACGTCTTCCAGGAGGGCGCCCTGATCAACTGGCTCACGGTGGCGGAGAACCTCGCCCTGCCCCTCCAGGAGAACACCGACCTGGGCCGCGGGGAGATCGCCGACCGCGTGGCCGAGAAGCTGGAGATGGTCCACATCCCGGACGCCGGCGAGAAGCTCCCCTCGGAGATCTCCGGCGGCATGAAGAAGCGGGTCGGCCTCGCCCGAGCCCTGATCGTGGAGCCGGACATCCTCCTGTACGACGAGCCCAACGCCGGGCTCGACCCGGAGATCTCCCGTTCCATCAACGAGCTGATGCGCGAGATCGCGGACAGCCACGAGAGCACGGCCCTCGTCGTCGAGCACCGCGTGGACTGCATCCGCACGGTCTGCGACGAGGTGATCTTCCTCAACGAGGGGCGCGCGGTCGTGCATGAGCCGACCGAGCGCTTCCTGCGTCCCTCGCACCCCCGCCTGATCGAGTTCCTCGGACCTGACGCCCTCGACTGAGCCCTCGACCGAGCCCCCAACTGGGCCCCCGACTGACCGACATGACTCCCCGCCGACACCTGACCCTCGGGCTGCTCTTCCTGGCCGCCACCGCGATCCTCTCGTACTACACGCTCTTCAAGACCGACTTCTCGCTCTTCGAGGACAAGCAGAGCGTGGTCGCCTACACCGAGGACGCCCGCGGCCTGCGCAAGGGCGCGCCCGTCCTCTTCGCGGGCGTCCGGTGGGGCAAGGTCGCCGCCGTGACCCCCGACCTGGAGCGGCCGCGGGCCGAGCGCGTGCGCGTCGACATCACCCTCGACGAGCCGATCGTCCTCTTCGGCGACCACGTGGTCCGCATCGAGTCCGCGTCCGTGCTGGGCGGGGTCCAGCTGAGCATCGACCCCGGCTCGCGGGAGGCCGGCGCCGTCGACCTCGCCGCGCCCCTGCGCGCCAGCAGCGCGCCGGACGTGCTGGCGTCCCTCGGTGAGCTCGTGGACGAGAACCGCGAGTCCATCCGGAACTCGGTGGCCGGGCTCGAGGAGGTGATGGCCAGCCTGAACGGGACCGAGGGCACCATCGGCCGGCTCCTGAACGACGAGCAGACCGCCAACAGCGTGGTGGAGACCATCGAGTCTGCCCAGGGGACCTTCGACAACATCGAGGCGCTCACCGACGAGCTGCGCGGCGGGCAGGGGACCATCGGCAAGCTCATCTACGACGAGAAGCTCTACGACGACATCGAGGCCTTCGTCCTCGGGCTCGACGCGGCCGTCGCGGACGCGCGCGGGCTGATGGCGGACGCGAAGGACGGCGAGGGCGTGCTCTCGACGCTGATCTACGACCCGCAGGTGGCGGCGAGCACCCGCGAGCTCGTGGAGTCCATCCGCTCCGCCGCGGAGAAGGTGGACCGCGGGGACGGGACCGTGGCGAAGCTCATCAACGACCCCGCCATCGCCGACGGGCTGCAGGCCGCGCTCGAGGGCTTCAACAACCCCGAGGGCACCATCGGCCGGCTCATGAACGAGTCGGACGTCTACGACAACCTGCTGGCGCTCTCGGCCGACGCCGCGGACGCCGCCGCGGCGATCAAGGAGCAGCGCGGCACCCTCGGCATCCTGATCAACGACGACACCATCGCCACCGACATCGAGCGCGCCCTGCGGACGCTCACCGGCGGCCTCGAGGAGCAGCGCGAGGCGGCGCCCATCGCCACCTTCCTCTCCACGGTCTTCCTCGGCTTCTGACGTCGCCGCGGCGCGCTCAGGTCGCGAGCCGCTCCACCCACTTGGCCACGAGGTCCGCCTCGAGGTGGATGGGGTCCCCCTCCTGCAGGTGGGCCAGGTGGGTGCGGTCCAGGGTGTGGGGGATGACCGCCACGTCGAAGCGCGGGCCCACGGGCGACACCACGGTCAGGCTGATGCCGTCGATGGTGATGCTGCCCTTGTCCACGAGGTAACGCTCGAAGCCCGCGGGGACCTCGAAGGTGAACACCGCGCCGCCGTCCCCCACGTCCGCGCGCCCGGCCGCCTTGCCCAGGGTGTCCACGTGCCCGCTCACCATGTGCCCGCCGAGGCGGTCCCCCACCCGGAGCGCCCGCTCGACGTTGACGACCCGCCCGGCGGCCGCGTGGTCCGCGAACCAGGTCCGCTCCAGGGTCTCCGCCGTGAGGTCGAAGGCCATGTCGGGCCCGGCTGCCCCGTCGGCCCCGGCCGCCCCGTCAGGACCGGGCAGCAGCTCGGCCACGGTGAGGCAGGCCCCGCCCACCGCGATGCTGTCGCCGATGGCGGCGCTCCAGGGCTCGGAGGAGCTCGGGCCCCAGGACCCGGGGGCGGCCTCCAGGGCGAGGTCGCCCGGCGCCGGCGAGGGCAGGACCAGCCGCGCACCCGTCCCGACGGCCTCGTAGGAGCGGATCGGGACGGCGGCTTCGACGAGACCGGTGAACATGGCCTGGGGAGGGGCTGAGGAGGGGTCCGGGAGGCGATGGGTCCCGCCGGGGGCCGGGAGGGCCACGGGAGGGGCCGGGAACGCCAGGAATATTGACCGGCGGAGGCCCTGGCACTACCCTGCTGGGCCTTTATCCGAGCCTTCCGGTGCTCTTTTCCATCCTCACGCTCTTCCCCGAGGCCATCGAGTCCTACCAGGACGTCGGCGTCCTCGGGATCGCCCGTGCGCGCGGTCTGCTGACCGTCCGCGCGGTGAACTTCCGTGACTTCGCCCGCGACCGGCACCGCACGGTGGACGACCGCCCCTTCGGCGGCGGCCCCGGGATGGTCCTCAAGCCGGAGCCGGTGACGGAGGCGATCGAGTGGCTCGAGCAGCGCTTCGGCCCCCACCGGCGGATCGCGCTGACGCCCGACGGCGCGCCCCTCACCCAGCGACGGGTCGAGGCGCTCGTCGCTCCTTCGGAGGACGGCAGCCCCCCCACCCCGGTGCTGCTGCTCTGCGGCAGGTACGAGGGCTTCGACGAGCGCATCCTCCAGCTGCACGACTTCGAGCGCCTCTCCATCGGCGACTACGTGCTGGCCGGCGGTGAGCTGCCGGCCCTGGTCCTGCTCGAGGCGGCGGCCCGGCTCCTGCCGGGCGCGCTGGGCGACGACCGCTCCGCCCTGGAGGACTCGTTCTCCGCGGCCGCGGACGGCGGCCTCGACCACCCCCACTACACCCGACCCCGCGTCTACCGCGGGCTCGAGGTCCCCGGGGTACTCCTCGACGGAGACCACTCGAAGATCTCGGCCTGGCGCCGGGAGCAACGTGAGACCCGCACCTCCGCGTGCCGCCCCGACCTCCTCGGCGGCGACGCCTGAGCTGCCCCCCCGACGACCACAGCGCGCGCCCCGCGCGCTGTTCCGACAACCCGAAACCCCAAGCGCTCCCTCTGGGACCGTGGCCCCGCTCGCGTGAGCCGGGCCCGACACCACGGAGCCGGCGCCCGGTGACCACCGCGGCGTGCAACGAGAGACATGAACATCATCCAGCAGATCGAGTCCGAGCTCGGCAAGCCCGAGGACGCGCTCCCCAAGCTCAACGTCGGTGACGACGTCGAGGTCGACTACCTCATTCGCGAGGGCGACAAGGAGCGGATCCAGACCTTCAAGGGCCTCGTCCTGGCCGTCCAGGGCCGCGGGATCCGCAAGACCATCATCGTCCGCCGTATCGTGCAGGGCGAG
>JASFWR010000060.1:0-13335 GCA_050049155.1 Planctomycetota bacterium
GAGCGAGGGCGCGTCGGTGGTCTGGTCCCGCCGGCGCGCCGGCGCGGCCACGTTCCAGCTCTACGCCTTCTGCGGCAACGACCGCCACCACCACCTCCGGCTGGAGGTCTCCACCCAGCGCACGTTTCGCGGCGTCCCGTACCTCACCGCCGAGGACCTCTTCCGCAACCGCGACACCGGGCGCCGCCCCCAGCGGCCCTCAGCGGTCGCGGGGACCCTCGCGCACTTCCTCCCGGGCTTCCTCGAGTCGGGGCGCGTGGAGCGCGAGTCCACCACGCGGCTCGTCATCACGAACGAGACCCACCCGGTCGAGCTGCGCGCCCTCGTCGGGCGCATGGTCGGGACCCGGGCTGCGGACCGCTTCTGCGCCGCGCTCCGAGAGCCCGGCCTCTCGTCCCTCGTGCGCGAGGCCGCGGGCTTCCGGCGGGCGCTCGTCCGGCGCGCGCTCCTCCGCCGCCCCCTCGCGACCATGGGGGCCCTCGCCACCCACGCCCTCACCGGAGGCCGCGAGCGGCCCGGCTTCCTCGTGGCCGTGGTGGGTCCCTCGGGCGCGGGCACGGAGTCCCTCGCCGCGGAGATGCACACCGAGCTGCGGGCGCCCTTCGACGGCGACCGCGGCGGGGTCGTGGGGCTCTCCTCCCCGGTCGGGACCGACCCCGCCGGCGTCCTGCCCACCTGGTGGCGCGCGGCCGTCGCGTGGCGCGGCTTCCGCCGGACGTTCCGGGCCTCCGCCCTGCCCGCGCTCCGGGCCGGCGGCGCCGTCGTCCACGAGGGCTGGGTCGACGAGTGGGTGCTCGAGCCCGAGCGCTTCGGCTTCACCGCGGGCAGCCGCTGGGTGCGGTGGCTCGTGAGCCGCGCGCCCCGGCCCGACGTTGTGCTGGTCAGCTCCCCCACCTCGGCCGAGCTCATGCGCCGCCAGCCCGACCTCTCCCGGCGGGACGCCGTCGCCCTCTCCGCCCGCTACGAGGCCTACGCGGCCGGGCGGGAGGACGCCTTCGAGGTCCCGTGCGAGGGCGAGGTCACCGAGTCCATCGGGGCGGCGATGATCGCCGCGCTCGCAGGCGTCAGCACCCCGAACAGCGCGATCGTCCCCGACTGGCCCGCTCCCGACGAGCAGGAGCACGCCTCGACCGAGGAGACGGAGGGGCTCGCCGCCTGATGGGAGCCTCGCTGCTCTCCATCGACGGCTGGTACCCGGTCCTCCGGGGGGGGCCGAGCCCCCGCGCGGCACTCAACCTCGAGGACGATCGCTCCGCCTCGGAGCTCGAGGCCCTCTGGCCGATCCTCGGGCCCGGCGAGCGCGTCGTCCTCCGCGTCCCCCCGTCCGCCCGGGCCCGCGGGCGCCTCTCGAGGCTCGAGGCGCTGCTGGAGCCCTCGGACCAGGGCGAGTCCTTCGTCGAGTTCGGCGGAGGAGGCGACCTCGTGGTGCTCCTCCCCACGGCGCGGGGCGCGTCGTTCCGATCCAGCCTCGACCTCCTCCCGTCGGACCTCCCCGGCGGGCGCGCCCTCTCCGCGTTCCTGCGGCTCGCCAGCCCGTTCAGCCTCGCCCAGCGCTTCGGCCGCCCCGAGGTCGTGGTCTGGACCCGCCTCGGCCACGCCCTCCCCGACCGCGACCTGCCGGCCCTGCCCGTGGACGGCGACCTCGCGGTGCGGGTGCACGTGCGCGACCGTGCGCGCCCCGTGGAGGTCCGGGCCCTGGACCGCCGCGGCGCCTCCCGCGCCTGGCTCAAGGTCGGCGTCTCCCCGGTCTCCGACGACGCCGTCCTGCGGGAGTCCGAGGCGATCCGCGACGTCTCCCCCGACCTCGGGGAGCACTGCAGCGACCTCGTGGCCCACGGGGTGCGCGACGGCCACGCCTGGCTCGCCATCGAGCACGTCGCCGGGCTGGGGGCGCACCGGACCCTGACCCGCGCCCACGCCGACCTCCTGCTGGACCTCGCCGGCGCAGGCTCCGAGCCCCGGCCGCTCCGCGAGTGCGGCTCCTTCACCGACGGGTGGCGTCACCTCGCCTCCCTCTGGCGGGAGCTGGACGAGGCCTGGCACGACGACCACAGCCGGCTGGCCAGGGCGATCGAGCGGGCCGCGGGCGACGAGCCCGTCCCCACGACGCGCGCCCACGGGCGGTTCGCGCCGGAGGCGCTCGGCGGCGACGGCGGCGCGCTGCGCGCGGTGGACTGGCAGGACTTCGAGCCCGAGGCGCCCGCCTTGCACGACCTCTTCCACTTCCTCTGCTCGACGCCCGATCACCCGGCCGCCGAACCGGGGGAGGCGGCCTGGGCGGCCCTCGGCGGACTCCTCGACGGCGAGCCCGGCCGGGTGGTGCGAGGCTGCGCGGCCGCGCCCGACCAGCTCCCGGTCCTGCTCGGCCTCAGCCTGCTGCTCGACAGCACCACGGCGGAGCTCCGCGGGCGCCAGCGGCTCGAGGGCGTCGCCCCCTCGGATGCCCTCCGCGCCGCCCGCCACGAACTGGTCCGCCGCTGCGGCGACCTCCTCGAGGGCCACCGCGCCGCCCCCTGGTCGCCCGACGTGGAGCGCCAGGAAGCTGCCTGATCGGGTCCCGGTCGTCGGGTCCCGGTCGTCGGGTCCCGGTCGTCGGGGCCCAATCCTCGGGTCCCAGTCGTCGGGGCCCAGTCCTCAGGTCTCCGTCGCAGGATCTCCCTCGCAGGGTCTCCGTCGTCGGCCCTCCCACCCTCGCTCCTCCCGCTCCGGCCCCTTCAGCGAGACCCACTCCCGGGAGCCCCGTCGAGCCGGGACGCCGCTTTGCTAGCCTCCGGCGTCGCTAGAGCGCGCCGCGGGGGGAACCCGTCCATGCGCTCGGCCGTGCCACACCGAGCCCTTCCCCCCCCGGGCCCCTCCCCTCAGGCCCCTCCCCTCGGGCCCCTCACCTCGGGCCCCACCGATGCCGGAGTTCCTCAACCCGCTGTTCGAGTCCCTGGACACCCCCTGGGAGCGCGCCGTCGCGAGCTGGACGGTCCTCGTGGTCCTCGCGGTCCTCGCGAACCTCGTCGCCCGACGGATCATCGTGCAGGGCATGCGGGCGGTGGTCTCGCGGACCCGCTCCAGCTGGGACGACGTGCTCGTGGAGCACCACGTCTTCGAGCGGCTCAGCCACCTGGCGCCGGCGCTCGTGGTCTACGTGGGCGCCCCGGTGCTGCTCGAGGACGAGAGCGAGGCGCTCTACCTCGACTACGTCCGCCGCGTCGCCAACGTGTGGATGATCATCGCCGGGGCGCGGACCCTGCACGCGTTCCTCGACGCCATGGTCCGGATCGGGCTGCAGCGCGAGAGCACCCGCACCAAGCCCGTCAGGAGCTACGCCCAGGTCGTCCAGCTCCTGGTGTGGGTGAGCGCGGGGATCCTCTCGGTCGCCGTGCTCATGCAGAAGAGCCCGACGGCGCTGCTCGCCGGGCTCGGCGCCATGACGGCGGTGCTCCTGCTGGTTTTCCGGGACACGATCCTCGGCTTCATCGCGAGCCTGCGGATCGAGGCCAACGAGATGCTCCGGGTCGGGGACTGGGTCGAGATGCCCAAGTACGGCGCCGACGGCGACGTCATCGAGATCGGGCTGCACACGGTCAAGGTGCAGAACTGGGACAAGACGATCACGACCATCCCCACCCACGCGTTCATGAGCGACAGCTTCAAGAATTGGCGGGGGATGACCGAGTCCGGCGGCCGGCGCATCAAGCGGTCGCTCAACCTCGACATGTCCAGCGTCCGCTTCCTGGAGCCGGCGGACCTGGAGCGCCTCGGGCGGGTCCAGGCCCTCCGCTCCTACCTCGACGGCCGGACCGAGGCCGTGCAGCGGTGGAACCAGGAGAACGACGTGGATGGCAGCAGCCCCATCAACGGGCGGCGCCTCACGAACCTCGGCACCTTCCGGGCGTACGTGGAGGCTTACCTCCAGGGGCTGGAGCCGATCCGCAAGGACATGACGTTCCTGGTGCGCCAGCTCGCCCCCTCCGCCACGGGGATCCCCATCGAGATCTACGTCTTCAGCGGGGAGCAGCGCTGGGTGCAGTACGAGGGGATCATGGGCGACATCTTCGATCACCTGCTGGCCGTGCTCGACCAGTTCGACCTGCGGGTGTTCCAGCAGCCGAGCGGCGCCGACCTGCGGACCCTGGCCGCGGCGACCGGCGCGGCGGACTGAGGCCGAGCGGGCTCGGTCGGGGCCGGCGAGCGCGCCCCGCTCGGGCGCCGCCCGGCGCCGGCGGCTAGACTCTGCCGCCGAGGGCCTCCCCGGTCGGGCTCCCCTCCCGGACTCCCCTCCCCTAGGCCTGCCCCGTGCCCACGCCCCTCGACGCCCTCCACCGGTTCTCCGACCCGGACCTCGCCGCCCTGGCGCTGACCCACGCCTCGTCGGGCACGGCGGACGGAGCGGGGCGGCGGCACAACGAGCGCCTCGAGTTCCTCGGTGACACGGTGCTCGACCTGCTCATCGCGGAGGCCCTCTACGGGGACCCCGAGGGGCACCCCGAGGGCGCCCTGACGGAGATGAAGGCCCAGGTCGTCTCCCGCCAGGCCCTGGCCCTGGCCGCCCAGCGCCTGGGCCTCGCGGACCACGCCCGCCTCGGGCGCGGGCTCGACCGCAGGGCCCTCTCCCGCTCGATCCTCGCGAACCTCTACGAGGCGGTGGTGGGCGCGGTCTACCTGGACGCGGGCCTCGAGCCGGCCCGGCGCTTCGTCCTGGAGACCCTCAGCCCCGAGCTGAGCGCCGCCCGCGACCGCGGCGGACGGCCGAAGCCCAAGCAGCGCTTCCAGGAGCTCTGCCAGCAGCGCTTCGGCAGCCCGCCCACCTACGACCTGCTCCGGAGCCGGGGGGACGACAATGCTCGGGCTTTCCTCGTCGCGGCGAACGCCGGCGGCGAACGACATCCCAGCGCCTGGGGCCGGACCGTGAAGGAGGCCGAGCACTGGGCCGCCTACGAGGCCCTGCTGAACCTGGGCCTCGAGGCCCGCCCCTGACCCCCCACCTGCGCCCCGGCGCGCCCCCAGACCACCCATGACCGAGCGCGACGCGAGGATGAGCCTCCTCGACGCCTCCGAGCAGGAGGGTCACGCCGGGGAGGGCGTCTCCGGAGCCGGGTCGGTCCTGCTGCCCCACGGCGACGTCGCGTTCCCGGCGGCGGACCTGGCCCGGATCCGCCGCACCCTGGGGCGCAAGGGCGTCGTGTCCGTGGGCAACGTCTGGGGCGGCGCCCAGGGGCTCGTGGCGGCCCAGCTCGCCGCGGCCGAGGGCCGCCCGATCCTCGCGGTGGCCTCCACGGACGGCGAGGCGGAGGCCTTCGCGCTCGACCTCGCGGCCTACGGCGTGCCCTCGATCCAGTTCCCCTCCCGGGACGCCGGCGCCCGCCGCGGCGGCGCCGACGCGGCCTCGATCCGCGCGCGCCTCCAGCTCGCCCAGGCCCTCGCGGGCCCCCCCGAGGAGCGCCCCCGCGCCATCGCCGCCTCGGTCCAGTCCCTGCTGCAGCCGATCCCCCGCCTGCGGGACCTGGAGGCCGAGTTCCTCCAGCTCCGGACCGGGGAGGTCCTCGACGTCCGGGCGCTGCTCGACCGCCTGGTACGCGCGGGGTACACCCGCGAGCCGCTCGTGGAGGAGGCCGGGCAGGTGAGCCTGCGCGGCGACATCCTCGACCTCTTCCCCTTCGCGTCCGACGAGCCCATCCGGATCGAGATGTTCGAGGAGGAGGTGGAGTCCCTCCGCCGCTTCGACCCCGCCGAGCAGCGCTCGATCTCGTCGCACGAGGAGCTGGAGGTCTGCCTCGCCTCCGACGCGGGGGGCGTCGAGGACGGCGAGGGCATCTCGATCCTCGACCTCCTGGACCCCGGCGCCCTGTGCGTCCGCGTGGAGCCGCTGCGCATCGACGAGCGCGCTAACGCCCTCAAGATCCAGTCCGCCCAGCACGAGCGCGCGCTCATGGGCCTCGACGCCGCCCTCGAGGGGCGGCCGGTGCTCGAGCTCCAGAGCCTCCCCGGCGAGGACGCCTCCCTCGACACGCGCTCGGTGCAGGGGCTCAGCTCGGGCGTCGCCGCGTCGGCCCCCGAGCTCGCGCGCCTGGCGGCGGAGGGGACGCGGGTCATCGTCGCCTGCCTCACCGAGGCCGAGCGCGACCGGGTCAGCGCCCAGCTCGAGAAGGCCGGCGCCGGCGACCTCGAGCTCGTGGTGGGGTTCGTGTCCCGCGGCTTCCGCGCTCCCCCCTGGGGCCTGCTCGTCATCGGGAGCCACGAGCTGAAGGGCACCCTCGGGGCCCGCAAGCGGGTCAGCGCCCGCGCCCACCAGCACAAGGTCAAGGCGCTGCAGAGCTTCTTCGAGCTGCGGCCGGGCGACCTGGTCGTCCACGCCGTGCACGGGCTCGCGCGCTACCAGGGGCTCAAGCGGATGCAGCGCGGCGCCGGCGAGGAGGAGCACCTCCACCTCGTCTTCGCCGGGGACGTCGCGCTCTACGTCCCCGCGAGCCGGATCGACATGGTCCAGCGCTACATCGGGGCCGGCGGGTCGGGCCTGACCCTGGACAAGATCGGCGGCCAGAGCTTCCGCAAGCGGAAGGAGAAGGTGGAGCAGGGCCTCTTCGACCTCGCCTCCGAGCTCATCGAGGTCCAGGCCAAGCGGCAGCTGCGCAAGCGGCCGGCGTGGGCCGGCGACCAGGAGCTGGTGCGCCAGTTCCTCGACGAGTTCCCCTGGGACGACACCGAGGACCAGGCCGAGGTCACCGACGACATGGCCCGCGACCTCGCCTCCGAGCGCCCCATGGACCGCCTGCTCTGCGGCGACGTGGGCTTCGGCAAGACGGAGATGGCGGTCCGCGCGGCGTTCCGCGTGGTGAACGGCGGGGGCCAGGTGGCCGTCCTGGTGCCGACGACGGTCCTGGCCGAGCAGCACCTCGCGACCTTCCGCGCGCGGATGGCCGACTTCCCCATCACGGTCCGCGGCCTCTCCCGGTACACCTCGGCCAGCGAGCGCAAGGAGACCCTCGAAGGGCTCCCCCTCGGCCACGTGGACGTGGTCGTCGGGACGCACCGGATCCTCTCGAAGGACGTCCGGTTCAAGCGCCTCGGCCTCGTCGTCATCGACGAGGAGCAGCGCTTCGGGGTGACCCACAAGGAGCACTTCAAGAAGCTGCGGGCGAACGTGGACATGCTGACCCTGACCGCGACGCCGATCCCGCGGACCCTGCACATGTCCCTCTCCGGGGTGCGCGACATCTCGGCGCTCAACTCCCCCCCGCCGGGTCGCCAGGAGATCGAGACGGTCCTCGGGTACCGCGAGGACGACGCGGAGGTCCAGGCGGCGTTCCGCCGGGAGCTGAACCGCGGCGGCCAGATCTTCTACCTCCACAACCGCGTGACCTCGATCGAGGCGGTGTGCGCGCACCTGCGCGACCTCGTGCCCGAGGCCCGCTACGCCATCGGGCACGGCCAGATGCCTGCGGCGGAGCTGCGCGAGGTCATGGCCGCCTTCCGGGACGGGGAGGTCGACGTGCTGGTCGCCACGACGATCATCGAGAACGGCGTGGACGTCCCCACCGCGAACACCATCTTCATCGACGACGCCGACCACTTCGGGCTCTCCGAGCTCCACCAGCTCCGCGGCCGGGTGGGGCGCGGGTCGGTGAAGGCCCACTGCCACCTGCTGGTGGAGAAGCACAAGCCGCTCAAGCAGCACGCCCGCGAGCGCCTCAAGGCCCTGGAGGAGATGAACCACCTCGGCGCGGGCTTCGGGATCTCCGTGAAGGACCTGGAGCTGCGGGGCGCGGGCAACATCCTCGGGCCGCAGCAGTCCGGGCACATCGCGGCCGTCGGCTACGACATGTACTGCCGGCTCCTCAAGCTCACGGTGGAGCGGCTGGCGGCGGGAGAGACCTCCGACCGCGAGCGCCCGCGGTTCGAGGAGACCGAGGCGGGCTGCGAGCTCGAGGTGGGGCTGCGGGCGTTCCTGCCGGAGACCTGGATCGCCGGCGCGGACGAGCGCCTCGACGCCCTGCGCACGCTCTCCCAGAGCCTCGACGAGGAGGCCCTCGCCGAGGCCTTCAAGGGGCTGCGGGACCGCTACGGGCGCCCCCCCGCGGAGGCCAAGGAGCTCTTGCGCCTCTTCGAGCTGAAGCTGCCCCTGGACCACGCGCGGGTGAAGCACGTGGCGTGGCACGGGGACCGGTACGTCATCCAGTACTCCGACGCGGTGGCCTTCGAGCACCTCTTCGCCGGCCAGCGCCCCGGCGGCCGCCAGCTGGACCTGCGCCGGATCAAGCCCGGGGTGGCCCACCTCGTGCTCCCCGCACACCTGACGGAGCAGCCGGACAAGGCGGTCCGATGGTTCGAGAAGCTGGTTCGGAGCGCCGCCGGTTGAACTGGCCCGGCGGCGGCCACAAGATCCCGTCCATGCGCGCGCTGCCCCTCGTCCTCCCCCTCCTCCTCGCGGCGGCCCTCCAGTCGGCCCCCGCCCTCTCCCAGGAGGGCCCCTCCGCTCCGGGGAATCCCGCGGCGGCGAGCGAGGCCCCCCAGGAAGCGCGGAGCGGCGAGGAGCCCGCCGCTGGAACCCCTGCCGGGACCACCGACGCTCCCACCTCCGCGCCCTGGAGGCCCCGGACCCCGCGGGAGCGCGAGCTCGCCGCGCGCTACGGGGACCACCACGTGGCGGTGGTGGGCGACCAGCTGATCACGCTCACCGAGCTGATGGCGTTCCGGCGCGGCCCCGACTTCGAGGACCCCGCCGGGGCCCTCGCCCCCGACCTGCCCCCCCTGCAGGTCGAGGAGGCACGGATGGTCTCCGCCCTGGAGCAGATGATCCGCACGGAGCTGAAGATCCAGGGGGGGCAGAACCAGGGCTACGACCCCGAGCTGATCCAGCGCGCCAACGACGCCGCCTTCGAGGGACAGCTGGCGGCGCGCGGGGGCTCGGTCCAGCTCTCCACCTGGCTGCAGGGCTTCGGGCTCGACGCGAACTCCTTCAAGGAGTACCTGCGCAAGCGGCTGCTGGCCCAGTTCTGGGAGGACGCGGTCACCGGCCGATCGGCGGGCGCGACGGGGCGGCCCTACGTGGACTCCTTCGTCCGACCCGGGACGCTCCACCGCCGCTACAACGCCTTCCTGCTGAACCCGGACCCCGCGGCGGGGGAGCAGATCGGTCGGATCCCGGCCATGGTCTCGCTGCGACGGCTCGTCATCAGCGCCCAGAAGGAGGGCAGCGTCGAGCGCGCCAGGGCCCTGGCGAACGCCAGCCGGGACTTCCTGCTCTCGGGCAACGGGACGTTCGACTCCCTCGTCGCCGAGTACGCCCCCGAGGACCTGAAGGGGCCCGGGAGCCGGCTCGACCTGGCCCCCGAGCGGATGGCGGCCATGTTCCGACAGTTCCACCCCGGGGCGGAGGGCGAGGAGTTCCTGGCCAGCGCGGCCCCCGGGGACCTCTCCCCGGTGCTCGTCTTCGAGGGGGGCGGTGGGCCGCCCTCCTTCATCGTCTACCGCCTCGAGGGCCGCTCGGAGGGCAGCGAGGCGCTGCCGTTCGTGGACCTCGGCCTGCAGACGGACCTGCGGGAGGCCACCGAGGAGGAGCGGCGGGCGCGGCGCATCGACCGAGGGCTCAGCGAGCTCGTCCGGTCGACCCACGTCGCCCCCCTGGAGATCCGCAGGATGCTCCTGCTCGCCGAGCGGGCCCGCTGAGGCGGCCGCCAGGGGCGCTCGGAGCTCCGAGCGAGGCCCTCTGGAGGGCCTGGCGAGCACCTCGGAGCCCCCTTGACGGCCCTCTGAGGCCCGCTTCTCGCCCCCAAGGCGGTAGCCGGGAGGAGAAACGCTGGATATCCTCCGAACCCCGCTCGGCGGCATCCGTTGAGCGGGCGTGGCGGGAGATGCCCCTCCGGCCCCTCCCAATCCATCCTCGAGTTCACCGGCCCCGGCCGGTGCCCCCCCCCACCCCAGCCTGTGGGCCCGCCCCCGGATCCCCGGGACGCCCCCAGGACCCCGGCTCGCCCCACGGGCGCCCCAGGTCGACGTCAACGCCATGAGCAACGACTACAAGGACATCCAGATCGACTCCAACATGCCCAAGCCCTGGGAGGAGGAGGAGACCTTCAACGATGTCCTCTACGACTGGATGTCGAAGGCCCCGTGGCTGCTGATCTCGGCCGCCCTGCACTTCGTCATGTTCCTGATCGTCGCGGCGATCCCGTGGAGCATCTTCGAGCAGTCGAAGGACCAGAACATGCAGGCGTCCATCGAGCAGGCCCCCGAGCCTGAGATCGAGGAGCCCGAGGAGCCCGAGGAGGAGATCGAGGAGGAGACCGAGGAGGAGCCCATCATCGAGGACTTCGAGGTCTCCGACCACAACGAGACGGACACGAACGAGGAGTTCGAGCAGTCCGAGGGCGACCCGACGATGAACTCGGACTCGCCCTTCGACAAGAACAACAGCAACTCACTGCTGGGCATCGGCGGCGGCGCCGGGGGCAAGTACGGCGGCCGCTTCGGCGGCAAGCGCAACCTCCGCGCGGGCGGCGGCAAGGGCACCGAGCAGGCCATCAAGGACGGCCTCGAGTGGCTCAAGAAGCACCAGGACGAGGACGGCAAGTGGGACTGCGACGAGTTCATGAAGCACGACCCGTCGTCGGACAAGTGCGACGGCTCGGGCGACCCGAACCACGACATCGGTGACACCGGCCTCGCCCTCCTCGCCTTCCTGGGCGACGGGCACACGATGACCCGCGGCACCTACAAGGACGTGGTGAAGCGCGGCATCAAGTGGCTCGCCGACGAGCAGGACCGCGAGTCCGGCCTGTTCGGCGAGGAGATCGGCCACGCCTTCCTCTACGACCACTCCATCGCGACGCTCGCCATGTGCGAGACGTTCTACCTGGACAAGTCGACGCTCCTGAAGACCAAGGCGCAGAAGGCGATGAACTACATCAGCCGCGCCCGGAACCCCTACGGCGTGTGGCGCTACGAGGTCCCGCCCAACGGTCAGAACGACACCTCGGTGACGGGCTGGATGATCTTCGCCATGAAGTCCGCCGAGGAGGGCAAGCTCAAGATCGACCGCGAGGCGTACACCGCCGCGATCCAGTGGTTCGACGAGATGACCGACCCCGGCACCGGCCGTGTCGGCTACTTCGAGCCCGGCTCCCCCAGCTCGCGCGTCACGGGTCGGAACGACCAGTACCCCACCGAGAAGGGTGAGGCCCTGACCGCGGTGTCGCTGCTGTGCCGCTTCTTCCTGGGCCAGGACCCGGAGGAGGACAAGGTCATGCAGGACCACGCCGAGCTGCTGCTCCGCACGCTCCCCGAGTGGGACCCCGAGGGCTTCGGCTGCGACATGTACTACTGGTACTACGGCTCGTACGCGATGTTCCAGATGGGCGGCAAGTACTGGAAGGCCTGGCGCGGCGCGCTCGAGACCGCGGTGCTCCGCTCCCAGCGCAAGGACGGCGCCTCGAAGGGCTCGTGGGACCCGGTCGGCCCCTGGGGCTACGCCGGCGGCCGCGTCTACTCGACGGCGACCATGGTCCTCTGCCTCGAGGCCTACTACCGCTACGCGCGGGTCCTGGGCGGCCGCTGATCGCTCGCGGGCCTCGCCCACCTCGCACGCGCCCGCGCGGTCCCCGGACCGCGCGGGCGCGCTGCGTTCCGGCTCGAGCTCGCCGCCCGCCTCTCGCGTGCTCCGCCGCCGGCGCGAGCGGGCCCGCGGCTCCTGAGGGCGGCGTGCGCGACCCTCCCGCAGGCGACGGAGCCGCGCCCGTGGCGGAGCGGAGCCGAGCCCTTCGTGGCGGCGGACCTGGGTCCACCTCGGGAGCGGAGCCGGGAACCGACTCCCGCCCGACCGCTCCCTCCCCCCACGGCGCACCCGATCTCCTACCGCTCCCTCTCTCAGGGCGCGCTCTCTCTCGAGGCCCGCCCTCTCTCCCGGCGCACCCTCACGACTGGCCCACCCTCACCACGGGGGCCTGCTCTCCACTGGCGCCCCCTCTCCGGCGCCCCCACTCCAATGGCTCGGCATCGCCCTCGACAGGCCGCGGCCGCGGCGCCTCGGAGGCCGCCGCGCGCTGCCGCCACGATCGACCGAGCGAGCGCCCGGTTCACCGGAACACGACCTTCTTTTGGGCGTGAACCGGGCCGCGAGGTCCCCGTTCCCGGTGGCGAAACAGCGCGCGCCCCACGGGCGAGGAGAACCGACATGCGGACCGGACACGAACGGATCATCACCCAGCACCCGACCGACCTCGAGGCGGAGTCCTTCGGCGACGCGCTGTACGAGTGGATGCAGCGCGCCCCATGGGTCCTCATCTCGGCGGCCCTCCACCTCGTGCTCTTCCTGATCCTCGTCGCCATCCCGTGGTCGATCCTGGAGGAGCGAGAGGAGCAGGTCATCAGGACCGACGTGGTCGCGGCACCGGAGCCCGAGGTCGACGAGCCGGAGGAGCCGATCGAGGAGGTGGAGCCCGAGCCCCTCACCGAGGCGGTCCCGGAGGTCGAGGTGGACCAGCCCGTGACGAGCGAGTTCCTCACCGAAGAGGCCTCCACCACCCCCGACGGCGACCCCTCCCTGGACGCCGTCTCCCCGTTCGAAGCCGTGGACCCGACGTCGCTCCTCGGCATCGGGCCGGGCGGGCGGCCGGGGAGCGCCGGGCGGTTCGGCGACGGGAAGGGCGGGCCCGGCGGCGCCCCCGGCGCGCGCTCGGTGGACCTGGCCCTCCGCTGGCTCGCGGCGCACCAGGACGCCGACGGCGGCTGGGACGCGGACGGCTTCATGAAGCACGACCCCGCGTCCGACCGGACCGACGGCGCCGGCTACCCGACCCACGACGTCGGCGTCACCGGGCTCGCCCTCCTGGCCTTCCTCGGGAACGGGCACACCATGACCCACGGGACCCACAAGGAGGTGGTCCGCCGCGGGATGAAGTGGCTCGCGGAGGAGCAGGACCGTGAGTCCGGGCTCTTCGGGGAGGCGATCGGGCACGCCTTCCTCTACGACCACGCCATCGCCACCCTCGCCATGTGCGAGGCCTACTACCTCGACCGCTCGACCCTGCTCAAGACCAAGGTCCAGCGCGCGCTGAACTACATCAGCCGCGCCCGGAACCCCTACGGCGTCTGGGGCTACTCGGTCCCCCCCGACGGGACCAACGACACCTCGGTCACGGGCTGGATGATCCTCGCGCTGAAGTCCGCGGACGACGCCGGCCTGCGGGTCGACCGCGAGTCGTTCACCGCGGCGGCGCAGTGGTTCGACGAGATGACCGACCCGGGGACCGGACGGGTGGGGTACCGGGAGACCGGCTCCACCAGCTCCCGCGTGGTGGGGATGAACGACCGGTACCCGGTCGAGAAGGGTGAGGCCCTCACCTCCGT
>JASFWR010000342.1:0-4132 GCA_050049155.1 Planctomycetota bacterium
CGCGAAGAGCTCCACCTCGTTCCACGGCGCCGTCTACTTCCCGCCCCGCGAGGGCGCCGCGGGGACGGCCACCAGCGGCTTCTTCGACGTGATGTCCAGCTACGGCGGCGGCGTCGTGAAGGCCTGGCGCCACGTGCCCATCGCGGTGGAGGAGGACGACGGCGCGCCCCGCACCAGCGCCGGCGAGTGGAACACCCTGCGCCTCGACGTCATCGGCTCCCGCATCGACGTGTGGTGGGACGGCGCCCTGCTCACCAGCCACGACTTCCAGCTGCGGGACGCCGTGCTGGGCCGCTTCGGGCTCCTGACCGGGACCGGGGAGGCCAAGTGGAAGAACGTGCGCTACCTGGCGCGCGACCCCCGGGACCCCTCCGGCCGCATCGAGCGCCGCCAGCGCCTGGAGCGCGCGGGCGCGGACCCGGACAAGCCGGTGGACGGCAGCTACCTGGGCCTCGTCCCCCCGTTCCCCGAGGTGGGCCGCTGGGCCCAGAACCCGCGCGAGTCCTTCGGGGACGTGGGGCCGAACCCGCAGCTGCTGGTGATCTGGAGCATCGGGCAGAACGAGCTGGTCCCCATCGACGGCTGGCTGAATGCCTTCCACCGCCGCTGGAACCCCGAGGGGGTGGAGATCCTCTCGGTCGTCTCGCCCAACGACGACGACCGCATCGACGAGTACCTGAAGGCCCACCCGGTGCCCGGGAGCGTCGCCGTCGACTCGCGGCCCTACGGGACCACGGGCATCGGCAAGACCTTCACCGAGTACTCGATCCGGCGCTTCAACCTCCCGCGGGTGCTGCTGCTCGACGTGGACGGCACGGTCGCCTGGGAAGGGGACCCTGGCTTCTCCTCCCAGAGCAAGCCCAAGCCCCCCTTCGCCTCCTACGTGGACACGCCCATGGAGGACCTCGCGGAGCGGCGGCAGCTCATCGCCGTGCGGCGCTGGCGCGAGTCCTGGCAGCGCAAGGGCGAGTCGGCCCTGGCGAGCGGGGACCTGGCGGGCGCGATCGAGCTCCTGCGCGAGGCGAAGGGCTTCACCGACTCGCCGTTCCTCGACGTGCAGCGGGCCACCGCGCGCCTGCGGGCCATCGAGGCCGCGATCGAGGACCCGGACGACGTGATCGAGGTCGCCACCGACGCGGGCGCGACCCCGGCCCTGGAGGTCCTCGTCGACTGGGCCGAGGCCCTGGAGACCCCCTTCAGCAAGAAGCGCAAGGCCGCGGTGACCAAGGCCATCAAGGGCAAGACCGCCTCCCACTGGAAGCGGGCCGCGAAGGCCGCCGGCAAGGCGGGCAAGGGGCGCGCCCCCGAGGAGGAGCGGCTCGCCGAGCTCACCGCGACCCTGGCCGAGCTCGAGGGACCGCTGGTGCGTCAGCTCGAATCGGACGTCGAGGAGCTCGGCCTCGAGGGGGCCGCGAACGCGGAGCAGCTCCCCGCGATCTGGCTCGCGCGGAACGTCTTCGGCTGGTGATCTCCTTGGCCTGCCGGGCCACCGGCAGGCGTTTCAGTAGTCGACGACGACCGGCGGGGCGTCCTCATCGTCCTCGGCGGTCTTGCGGACCGCCACGGCCCGCGTCGTGGTGGCGCCGGACTCGGTGGTGACGACGATCTCGTACTCACCGATGGGCAGGTCGCTCCAGCGCAGGTCGGGAAAGGGCGAACCCTCACTGCTTGACCCGCTGGACCCCGCGGTCGCGGACGTTCGATAGGCCTGGGTCTCGGGTAGCCAGGCGACCTCTCCCGACCCCACGTCCGTTCCGCCTCGGACCAGGCGGACCTGCAGCCCCTGCTTCGGGAAGGCAGCGACCAGGACCTCGCGGTTCTCCATGAGCCAGCCCTGGTCCATGGTCGCGATGGCCTGGCGGAAGCCCCCGAGGACCCGGTCGGCGTCTGCGCCGAGGCTCGCGCGGTCGAGGAAGGTGACCTGCAGGTTGCCCACCTCCGGGCGGGGGACGACGAGCGTCAGCGTCTGCCCCGCGTGGGCGCGCGGGTCGACCCCGGGTTGCTCCCATCGGGTCCCCTTGCCGAGGACGACGGCGGTCAGCGGCATCGCGGCCACGCCCGCGATCTGGACGCCGTCGTCCGTGAGCATCACGCCGGTGCTGTGGTAACTCCCCAGATCGAGCTGGACGGGCTCCCCTGCGGCGTCCTCGAACATGAGCGTGCCTTGGCTCCACGGCTCACCCGCCTCGTCGAGGACCTCCACGCGGAGCGCGATGGCCGGGGTCAGCCTCAACTCTCCCAGGTCGTGGACGCCCTCCTCAAACGTGCGTGGCGGCAGCATCAGGGAGGTGAAGCCCTCGGCCCTGAACTCCAGCTCCAGCTCACCCTTCTCGAGTCCCGCGACGCGGAAGCGCCCGTCCTCCGGTGCGGACCGGTGGCGGCCGATATCGCTCGCGGTGCGCGTCCCTTCCCCGTCGTCGGACCACGGGAGGAGCTCGAATCGTTCGACGGGCTCGCCGCTGTACCCATCCAAGAGGCGCCCCTCCAGGACGACCTTGTCGAGGGCCTCGTCGCTGAGTCGGACCTCGACCTCGGACTCGTCGGCTCCCACCGCGACGGTCACCGAGCGCCTGGGCCTCTCCGGGCCCGCGACCTTCAGGGTGCACGGCCCGTCGAAGCGGTGGGGGAACTCGAAGCGCCCGTCGTCCTCGGTGGTCCGGCGGAACGCGCTGAAGAGGCTCTCCCAGGTCGGCGGGACCCCCATCATGATGTAGGACCGCTCGTACTCGCGCTCGGAGCGGAGCCAGACGCGCGCGCCGGAGACGGGTCGCCCCGCCCCGTCCACGACGCGCCCGGTCAGCGGAGCCGCCCGCTCCAGGCGCAGGACGTTGCCCTGCCCTCCCGCGTCCAGGGCGGCGGGCTGCAGCAAGGACACCGAGTGCCCCTCGTGGAGCGCGGCCACGAAGGTCGGGGTCGACGACGGGCCCTCCTCGTGGTCGATCCCGCTGACCGAGAAGCGGCCGGCCTCATCGGTCGTCGTGCTGGCACGGTTGACGCCGAGGTTGGAGGCGAGCGGCCCGAATCGGACCTCGGCTCCCGCCGCCGGTCTCCCGTCGGCGTCGAGGACGAGGCCGCTCAGCACGCGGCCCGGGTCGAGGGGGATGGTGGCGGGGCCCTCGGCCGGGGAGTGGGAGAACCACCGGCCCACGTGCCCGACGGCCTCCACGCGGACCGAGACCCCGCCCCCCTGGACGCCGGCGAACTCGAAGCGGCCGTCGGCGCCGGTCTCCTGACGTTCGGCGAGGGCGCCCGCGATGGACCCGAACGAGCGCACGCCCGGTGTGTCGGTCGCGTCCAGGGAGCTGCTGGTGTAGAGGTCGTCGCTCAGCTCCAGGACGGCCCCCTCGACCGGGACGCTCCCCGCGCCCACCACGGTGCCCTCGAAGGTGTGGGCGCGGCCGAGCACGAGCTCCAGACCGACGCACTCGACCCCCGCGGCCAGGCTGCCCCGGAGTCCTCGAACGCAGACCATGTCCTCGAGGAACGCCGCGGCCACGAAGTCGGGGGGGAGCCCGCTGACCGCGAAGTCCCCGTTGGCGGACGACTCGACCGTGGCGACGGGGCCCCCGGACGCGCGGTCGTTCGACCAGACGCGGACCTCCGCGCCCGTCACGGTGAAGCCCTGCTCGTCCACGACCCGCCCGCTGAGGGTGGGGCCGACGGCGGCCTCCGTGGCCCCCTCGGCGGCCGGGAGCGCCGCCGTCTCGGCGGGCGTGTCCAGGGGAGCCTCGCTGCGTGCCGCGGCCCTCGCGGTGGGCTCGGTGTCGAGGGCGGGCTCCGCCGGGCCAGCGGCGGTCTCCGCCGGCGCCGGCTCCACCCGATCCACCGCGGCCCCGGCGGGCCTCGATTCCGACAGGAGCCAGGCGCCGGCCACGAGGGCGAGGGCGGCGGTGAGGAGGACGAGGAGCTTGCTGGACGTGGTCATGGTGGTGGACGGGCCACGGTGGGTGAGGGACCGTGGTGGGGCCGTGGGTTCTGTGGGACCGGGGCCAGGGAAGGCTCGAGGTGGGGTCGGCGGACCGCTCGTGGCCCGGAACAGACCATACGGGCGGGGGCCGAGGGCATTCCAGGCCAGCTGGCCCTCGTCCCTGGGCTTCAGGGTCCGGCAGGTTCCAGGGCGGTTGGTACGTTG
>JASFWR010000002.1:0-34710 GCA_050049155.1 Planctomycetota bacterium
GACGTTGACGCCGGAGACCTGCTCGCGCTGCTGCTCGAGGCTCCCGAGCATGAAGCTCTCCACCTCGAGGGCGCTCGACGTCGAGGCGATCTCGAAGCCGACGCCCCCGACGAGCGAGCCGTAGAAGGTGGACAGGGTCCCGTCGAGCCCCTCGATCTCGGCGGTCTGGACGTCGAGCATCGAGAGGATGGCCCCGTTGTCCCCGTCCTCCCCGGAGCCGGAGCCGGCGAAGAGCCGCGGGTCGTTCGCGATGGCCTCGCGGATCCCGATGGTCGACGCGTCGGTGCCGTCCAGGAAGCTGTTCAGGCCGAGGGCCACGAGCACGTCGCTCGTGTCGGAGTCGGCGATCGCCTCCATGGCGAAGGCGTCCCCCGCCACCGCGTCCAGCTGGCCCACGGAGAAGGACACGGACACGCCCTCGGCGACCGCGATGGGGGTGCCGGGGGAGTACCCCTCGCCCACGTCCAGGGTCGTGATGAGCGTCCCCGCCTCGTCGCGGACCTCGACCTCCAGGCGCGGGGTCGTCCCCACGGTTCCGGTACCCACCGGCGTGAAGGTCCAGCGGTCGTTCTCCGCCCCCGAGTAGGCCCCGCTCACGGCCACCTCGACCGCGAGCTCCTGGCCGCTGTAGGTCCCGGCCGTGAGGCCGAGGGCCGTGACGGCCGTCCCGCCCGTGATCGTGAACGACTCGGTGGGCCCGCCGTTGATGGTCTGGAAGCCGATGCGGTCCCCGACCACCACCGCGCGCATGTCGTTGGCGACCATGCCCGGGTCCTGGTTGAAGACGTCCGCCAGCTCCTGCGCCGTGGGCTGGCCGGCGGTCTCGAAGACCGCCGGGTCGACGGTGAGGGTGAAGGCGCCGGCCGGGCCGACCAGGTCGATGGTCGACGCCGTCCCCACGGAGAAGGGGCCCGTGAAGCTGCTCACGTGCGAGGCGCGGTCGCCCCCGAAGGTCCCCATGTGGTCCGGGGTGGGGTCGAGGCGCTGACCGAAGTGGAACCGCGTCTGGGAGAGGGCGTCGATGGCGAGCCGGCCCGCGGTGTCGATCCGGGCCGAGAGCCCGGTGATCTCGGAGATGGCGTCCGCGAAGCCCTGGACCGTCATGCGGTCCGGCTCGATCTCCACGCGGGTGGTGGTGAAGCCGTCGTCCCCGTCCAGCGCCACGTGCACGTAGAGCTCGCCCTCGCTCACGTCGAAGGGCAGGTCGGCGTCGCGCAGCAGGACGTCCCCGAACACGCCGTCACCGTCGAGGTCGGAGACCGCGTTGGACCCCAGGAGCTGGTTGAACCCGCCGCCAAGCGGCACGCCCGTGGAGTGCGCCCGGTTCATCTCGAGGACGAGGCCCCGGGCGTACCGGTCGAACCCGTCGACGACGTCGTTGGCGAAGGTCTCCGCGAAGGCCACCACGCCCGCCAGCTGCCCCGACCGGGGGGCGAGGGGCTGGACGCCGCCCATGAGGCGCAGGGTGATCGCCCCGTCGGGGCCGGCCTCGGCCCGCATCGGGTTGGAGGAGCCCGAGCCGATGAGGAGCTGCCCGTCCACCTGGACGAGGACGGCCCCCTGGGCGTTCTCGCGGGCGGTGATCTCCACCCGCTCCGCCAGGGAGCGCAGGGCCACCTCGCGCTGGTCGCGGAGGTCGTTGGCCACGGTCCCGCTGGTCGCCTCCACCTGCGCGATCTGCTCGTTGAGCCCCACGATCCGCTCGGAGAGCAGGTTGACGTCCGCCACCAGGGTCTCCGCCTTCAGCTGGGCGTCGCCCTGGAGCTGGCGGATCTCGTCGGCCACCTGGTGGAAGCGGCGGGTGACGTTCTCGGTGGACTGGAGGGCGCCGTTCCGCGCCACGACGTCCTCGGGGCTCGCGGAGAGGAGCGACAGGCTGCTGAACAGCCCGTCCATCAGCGCCCCGAAGCCGCCGGAGCCGGGCTCGTTGATGAGCGCCTCGACGCTCGTCATCTCGGTCAGCTGCGACTCGAGGCGCGCCACCGAGGAGGACTGGCTGACGATCCGCGAGTTGAGCAGCTCGTCCACCGAACGCGTCACCACGTTGGCGTCCACCCCGTTCCCGAGGTGCAGCCCGCGGAGGTTGAGGGGGCGCGCGCTGGAGGTCAGGACCCGCTGCCGGCTGTACCCCTCGGTCGTCGCGTTGGAGACGTTGTGCCCGATCGTGTCGAGCGCCGACTGCGAGGTCAGCAGGGCCCGGAGGCCGATGTTGGTGCTCAGTCCCATGTCAGACCTCCGCGTCGATCAGGCTCCCGCCCTCGTGAACGTCGCCACCGTCCTCCGGACCCAGGACCACCTGGATCAGCTCCCGAGTGACCTGCCGGTGCAGGCGCACCAGGGTCGCCATGCGGCGGTTGCGCCGGCGCACGTCCGCGCCGACCTCGATGAGCCTCGTCCGCTCGGCGGCGAGGAGCTCGCCGTCGGCGCCGAGGCGCTCCACCATGCTCCCGATGGTCGCGACGCCGGGGGCCACCCCGAGCTCCGCGGCCAGCTCGGCGAGCGCGCGCTCGCGGCGCGCGGTCCGCCCGGCGCTGCGCTTCAGCTCGACCTCGAGCTCCAGGGTCGCGGCCTGGAAGGCCTCGCCCGCCGGGTTCCGGATGGAGCCCTCCTGGACCGTGAGCAGCTCGACGATCTTCTCGTGGGAGGCCACCTCCTCACGGATCGCGATCACGAGGCGGTTCACGCGGTTGGTGCCGGTCGAGGCGCTCATCGTGCGGCCCCCGTGTCCTGCGCGCCGCGGGCCTCCGCCTCGAGGCGCGCGGCCTCCTCGGCGGCGGCCGCCTGCTGGCGGATGATGCTCTCGCGGATCTGCTCGCCGATCCCCAGGTCGCCCTGGTCGGCGATCGACGCGCCCAGCTGCTCGTCGAACCACCCGTTGAAGGTGTCCGCGCCCTTGCCGGTGCCGAAGAAGCCCTCGCCGAGGCCCTTGCGCATCTCGGAGACGAGGAGCGTGGCGAAGAGCGACTCCATCTCCCGCGCGGCGACGTCGGGGGCGTCCGCGCCCCGCTCGACCCGCGAGATGCGGCCCGTCATCAGGTCCGTGCGCGCCGTCAGGGCGCTGGTGGATTCAGCGTGGATCTCCATCACATCCTCTTGAGCTCGGCCACGAGGAGCCCGCTGGAGATCAGCGACTCCATGATGGCGATCATGTCCCTGGGCGAGGCGCCGAGGACGTTGAGGACCTCGACCACCTCCTCGAGCTTGGTCGCGCCGCCCATCAGGACGAGAGGGGCGTCCCCCTCGACCACGTCGAGGGTCGTGCGCGGCACCTCGGTGGTGACGCCCTGGGAGAAGGCCGCGGGCTGGCTCACCTCGGGGGTCTCCGCGATGGTGACCACGATCGAGTTGTGCTGGATCACGCCGGGGCGCAGCCGGACGTCGCCGCCCATGACGATCACGCCGGTGCGCTCGCTGATCACGACACGGGCCATGTTGTCGGTCTCGACCTCGAGCCGGAGCGCCTCGTCGAGGTAGGCGACCACCTGGTCCTCGGGGACGCCGTCCATGACCTGGAGCTGGACGGTGCGGCCGTCGGGGAGCACCCGCGCCATCTCCGGGTAGAGCTTGTTGATGGCGTCGGTGATGCGGACGCAGTTCCCGAAGGAGCCCTGGCCGTTCTTGGCGTCGAGGTAGATGTAGCCGTGGTCGTTGACGACGCTGGAGGGGACCTCCCGCTCGACCACCCCGGCGTTGGCGAGGGTGCCGACCGTCACGTGGTTCTTGGTCGTCGACGCCGCCGCGCCCTGGGCCATGAAGCCGCCCACGGTGAGCGGCCCGGAGGCCGTGGCGTACACGGTCATCCCCTTGACCTCGGTGAGCTCGGTGAAGAGCAGCTCGCCCCCGTAGAGGCTCGCCGCGTCGCCGAGGGTGGAGACCCGGACGTCCATGCTCGTCCCCGGCTTGGCGCCGTAGGGGATGGTCCCCGAGACGTTCACGACGGCGATGCTCGCGGAGTTGAGCTGGTTCGGGTCGACGTTGATCCCCGCCGTGAGCAGGCGGTTCGCCAGCAGCTGGGGCGCGAGCAGGCCGCTGTCCCCGGTGCCGGCGAGGCCGGTCACGATGCCGATGCCCTGGACGATGTTGTCCTGCATACCGCGGACCCGGACGAGGCTCGAGATCGGCGAGCTGACGCGGGCCTCGTAGTCCCCGCCGGAGCGGGAGATCGGACGGACCTTCGCCGTGCGCCGGTAGGTCGCGGAGGAGACGCCGGCCGGCTGGGCAGGGGCCTCGATGCCGGTGCCGAGGGGCAGGACGCCCGTGACCTCGCCGCCCTGGGCGGGGGTCCCGGTCGTACCCGGGTCCTGGGCGAGGGCCGGCGCGCAGACGGCCGTGAGGCCGAGGAGGAGTGCGGTGAGCTTCATGGAGATCAGAAGGGCCAGACCCAGTCGACGGCGTTGTGGAGCCACTTGGCGAGGCCGCGGCGCTCGTTGGCGCGGGTGAGCGGGCCGCTGCCGGAGTAGGAGACGTAGGCGTCGGCCACGAGCTCGGACTCGACGGTGTTGTTGCGGCGGATGTCGTAGCGACGGACGATCCCGCGGAACTCGATGACCTTGCGCTCCTCGTCGATCCGGATCTCCCGGCGACCCTCGATCACCAGGTTCCCGTTCGGGAGCGTGTCGATGACCATCGCGGTCAGGCGCGCCTCGAACTCGCCGCTCTTCTCGTAGTTGGCGATGCCACCGAAGCTGTCGGACTTCGAGGTCCGCACGGACGGCAGCGTCTCGAACGCGTTCGGCGCGACGTTGAGGTCCACCAGCTGGTAGTTCAGCGTGCTGTTCTTCGCGAGGTCCGTCTTCTCCTCGTTCTTGAGGTCCTGGTTCTCCCGGATGAGCACCGTCAGCAGGTCGCCCACGCGGTGGGCGGTCTTGTCGGCGATCGGGGACACCAGGCCCTGGTTGGGCGAGTAGATGGAGCCGCGGCGCTGGGCGTCCGCCGCGCCGGCGGAGAGCGCGACGGTCAGGACCACGATGAGGAGTCGTTGCAGGTTCATTTGAGCTTCACCTCGAGGGACTTGGCGCCGCGGACCACGGCGAGGAGTTCACGGCCGGAGGAGCGGAGGACGACGCGGACGCGCTCGCCCATGCGCCCGTTGGACTGGGCCTCGCCGACGTCCTTGACGACGACGCCGCCGCTGCGGACGACCACCTGGACCAGGTCCCCGCGCTTCACGAGGGTGACGCGCTTGACGTCGCGCTCCTGGACCGGGCTGCCGCCGGCGAGGGCCCGGTTGGCCACCGCGCCCGAGAGCTCGGGGAGCTCCAGGGTCTGCAGGCCGCCGCCCGTGGTCACCGGCGTGCGCACCACCTTGAACATCGCCGGGATCAGCTGGGTCCCCGCGGGCACCGCCTGCTTCAGGACGGCCTGCCGCTGCCAGATGGTCACGGTGAAGCGGACGCGCACCGTCCGGTAGAGCCGCTCACCGATCCAGATCTCCACCGGCACCTCCTGGGTCCCCGGGAAGAGGAGGTCCGGGCGGTGGGACACCACGAGGCGCGGCGCCGAGCTGGCGGCCGGCACGATGAGGTCCGGCAGGTCGAGGATCGGTCGGGCCTCGGCGTCGGCGCCCGCCAGGGACGCGCGCAGGGCCTTGCTCGCCTCGGCCGTGATGGTCGCCCCGTCGATGGTCGTCGTCGCGCAGCTCACGACGCAGCGCGGCGAGCCAGCGAAGGTCAGGTCGACCTCGGGGAAGGAGCGGCGGAGGGCGGCGTGGAGCAGGTCGGCCCGCAGGGTGCGGTGGTAGCCCGGAGCCGGCGCGTAGCCCAGGGAGGCCTCGCGGATCCGGGCGACGACGTCCTGGTCGTCCCCCTGGACCTGCGCGATCTCGTCGACGGAGATCTCGAGGCCGGTGGACTGCGCCTCCGCCGGCAGGACGACGGTGACGCCGCTGCCGCAGAGGAGGAGGAGGGTGGTGGCGATCATGGGTTCGTGGTCGTGGACCGGTGTTCGGGGATCAGCGGCGGCCGGGGACGAGGCGCGAGGCCGCGGGGCGCGCCACCAGGAGCGGCGCGTCCCCGGCCGGCAGCCGCAGGCCCTGCACCTCGGACTCGAGCGCGAGCTCGACGTCGTGGGCACGGGACCAGGACTCCATGGCGCCGAGGGCCGCGGCCGCGAGGTCCGCGGCGGGCACGACCAGCGCGGCCGAGTCGAGCTGCGGCGCGGGCTGGGCCACCGTGAAGGGCGAGGCCTCGGGGCCGCTGGGGCCCCCGGCGACGATGAGGAGCAGGCTCAGGGCGAACATGGCGGATCAGCGGATGAGCTGGTTGACCTGCTGGAGCATCTCGTCGGAGACGCGGATGGCCCGGCTGTTCACCTCGTAGTTGCGCTGGGCGACGATCAGCGAGACGAGCTCGTCGACGGTCTCCACGTTGGAGCGCTCGAGGTAGCCCTGCTTGATGCTGCCCGCGCCCTGCTGGGTGGGCTGGAGCTGCTGGGCCGCGCCCGAGGAGGGCGTGCCCGCGAAGTAGTTGCCGCCCATGGCGCGGAGGCCGGTGGGGTTCGGGAACACGTGGAGGCGGATCGTGCCGATCTGCTGCTGCACGTTGCCTTCGTCCAGGGAGTACACCTCGCCGTCACCCGAGATCGAGATGCCCTGGCTGTCCGGCGGGATGGCGACCTGGTCCGTGAGCAGGTAACCCTCCGCGGTCACGAGCTTGCCGTTCGCGTCCTGGCGGAAGGTGCCGTTCCGGGTGTAGCGGCGCTCGCCGTTGGGGAGCTCGATCTCGAAGAAGCCCGCGCCCTCGACGCCGAGGTCCAGCGCGTTGCCGGTGAGCTCCAGCACGCCCTGCTGCATCTCCTTGCGGGAGCCGGAGACCTCGGTACCCGAGCCGATCTGGAGGCCGGTCACGTCGTTCTGGTTGTTCGCCAGCGGGAGGCCGGGCTCGCGGTAGGTCTGGTACAGCAGCGAGCGGAACGACAGGCGGCTCTTCTTGAAGCCGCTGGTGTTCACGTTCGCGATGTTGTTCGCGATCGTGTCCACCTGGAACTGCTGCGCCTTCATCCCGGAGGCCGCGGTGTAGAGGGAACGAATCATGGTGCTGGGGTCGCTAGGGTCCTGGCCGGTCTCAGCGGTGGAGGCGGCTGTAGCTCTGGTCGATGGTCTTGAAGGCCTGGGACGCGGACTCGAAGGCCCGCTGGGCCGCGATGAGCTCCACGAGCTCGTCGATGGTCTCGAGGTTCGCGCGCTCCAGGAATCCCTGGTGGACGGTGGCGTCGGCCTCGGTGAACTCGGCCCCCTCGCGCAGGCGGAAGCCGCCGTACTCGTCCGGCTCGATGGAGCGGGGGCCGGCGATGTTCACGACGCGCAGCTGGCCGATCGGGCGGCCGCCCTGGACGACCTTGCCCGTGCCGTCGATCCGGATGCTGCCCTCGAGCGGGTCGAGGACGCCGCGGCCGCCGGCCCACTGGACCGGGAAGCCGCTGGCGTTGACGAGGACGCCGTCCTCGGTGAGGGTGAAGGCGCCGTCGCGGGTCAGCACCTCGCCCCCCGTGCCCTCGAGGACGAAGAAGCCCTCGCCGCTGAGCGCCACGTCGAGGCTGTTGCCCGTGGTCTGGAGCACGCCCTGGCTCATGTCGAGCTGGGTCGCCGCCGCCACCTGGGTGTGGGCGCGGTCGACGCCCCAGTCCGCCACGCCGTGGGCCACGTGCAGCATGCGCTTGAAGCCCGTGGCGTCCGCGTTGGCGATGTTCGAGCTGATGATCTCGACGCGCTGCTGGTTGGCGCTCATGGCGGCAACCGTGCGATAGAGCCCGACGTTCATGCCCGCCCCTGTGCAAGCGGGATGCCAACCGCGCTCAGGGGCCGGGAGGGCTGATCGGGGCCCCGGACCCGGAAGGAAGTTCCGGGTGTCGGTCAGCGACGACCGGAAAGGATTTCCGGGTCGCGGGCGATCGCCACGAACCGGAGGGCCCCCGCCGCGGGCTCCGCCGGCCGGCCCTCCCCGTCCTCCACAGCCACCGCGAGGCCCCGGGCCCGGGCCCGCCGGAGGAAGCCCGGGAGGCGCGTCCGGCCCGGGTCGGCGAAGAGCGCCACGCCGTCCGCGGCCTGATAGCGCTCCAGCACGTCCAGGAGGGGGTCCTGCAGCCGCGCCTCGTAGGCCACGTCGCAGCCGAGGATCAGGTCGAACTCCCCCTCCTCCGCCCGCTCCAGCTCGCGCCAGTCCAGGTTCCACACCCGGACCCCCCCGAGCCCGTTGAGGTCGGCGTTGAGGGGCAGGACGGCCAGGGAGAGGGGGTCGTGGTCCGTGAGGGCCAGCTCCACAGGCCCCCGCGCCGCCCGCGCCGCGGCGATCCCCACCAGCCCGAGCCCCGCGCCGAGCTCGAGGACGCGGGCCCCCGCCGGGAGCGGGGCGGCGGCGACCCTGCGGGCCATGGCGGGGGCCGAGTCCCACAGCCAGGCCCAGTAGGGCATGGAGTCGTTGAACTCGTTCCGCTCGATGACCGCCTCGTCGTCCAGCAGCTCGTCGGGGGCCGCGGGGACGAAGAGCTCCACCGTCAGGTCCTCGGCGACCAGGTGCGACTGGCGCGTCCAGCCACCGGCGAGGTCGGGGAGTCGGGGATCCAGCTTCACGGGGGGATGCTAGCGCCCGGGGCGGCGTCGTGCGCCGCCCCGGGCCCTGCTGGCGCCGGGCGCCGCGGATCCCGTCAGGATCAGACCAGGTTCACGGTCTCCGCCAGGACCTCGTCCTGGGTGGAGACGACCCGGGCGTTGGCCTGGTAGCCGCGCTGGGCCTCGATCAGGCGCACGAACTGCTCCGCGGTGTCCACGTTGGAGTTCTCGAGCGCGCCCGAGATCACCGCGCCGGCCTTGCGAATGTCGCCCGCGCCGAAGCGCGCCTCACCGGAGTTCGGCGTCTCCTCGAACAGGTTGTTGCCGGCGCTCCGGAGCCCCTCGTCGTTCTGGAACGTCACCACGCCCAGGGCCCCCAGGGAGCGGGTCTGCCCGTTCGAGTAGAAGCCCTCGATGGCACCCGTGGTCGACACCGTGATGTTGGCCAGCTCGCCGTCCCCGAAGCCGTTCTGGTCGAAGACGTAGGCGGTGCCCTCGCTGCCGAACTGGGTCAGGCCGTCCACGGAGCCGTCGTTGCCGAGGTTGACCGAGATCTCCTGGACGGGCTGCCCGGAGAACTCGATCTGCATCCGGGCGTCCACGGACCCGAGGCCGGTGGGGGACCCGTCCGGCGCGAAGGCGATCCCGGTGATCGGGTCCGCGGCGCTGCCCTTGCCGATGATCCCCTCGCTGGGGTCGATCTCGGCGTACAGGTTCCAGGTCAGGTCCGCCTGGCGCTCGTAGCGCATGGTGACCGTGTGGGCCACGCCGGCGGCGTCGTACACCTCGGTGGAGGTGGTGACCGTGTCCGGCCCGGTCCCGTTGGTGGTGACGGACATGGCGTAGGTGCTGAAGTCCGTGCCCCCGGTGTTCCCCGAGCCGTCCGAGAGGGACAGCAGCAGGTTCGCCTCGCCGGCCGTCTGGGCCGTGGCCACCAGGCGGCCGGAGCCGTCCACGGAGACCACCGCGTCGGTGTAGAGCGAGTCGAGGTAGTTCACCAGGTCCTGCATCGTCGTGCCGTCGTTGCCGGCGCCGAAGGTGAAGTTGCCGGAGACCGGCGACCCGTCGGTGTCCTCGCCGACGACCTGGATCTGGTCGCCGTCCACGTACTCGCGCAGGTTGGCGGTCAGGTCGTTCAGGTCGGCCGTGCTGAGGTCGCTGGGGATGGGCGTCTCCGTACCGCTCTGGACGGTGGTGGAGAAGCCCACCAGCTGGGTGAGGTCGGCCACGCCCGAGGGCGAGTTGACGTCGATGGAGAAGGAGGCGCCCTTGCGGTCCGTGGTGATGGCGATCTCGCCGGCCAGGTTGACCGTGGCGCTGACGTCCTGGAGGGCGTTGATCGCCGCCGCGACGGCGCTCGCAGGGACGTCGCCCGTCACCGGGTCGCTGGTGACGATGACCTGCTGGGGCACGCCGCCGTTGGCGATCAGCTCCATGGAGACGATGTCGCCGGGCGCGCCGCCCAGGGCGCTGATGTTGTAGGTGGCGCTGGAGCCGGTGCTGAGCAGCTCCGCCGCCGTGCCCATCGAGAACGAGGAGTTCGCCGAGAGGAGCTCCGCGAGGGGCCCCTCCACCACCGCCGAGAGGTTGCCCTTCATGGTCACCTCCGAGGTGACCTGCGGCGGGAAGAGCGAGGAGACGTCCAGGGCGATCGAGGCGCCGTTGGGGTCGAGCACCCGCATGCCGGTGCCCTGGTCCACGAGGTTCTGCTGGGAGTCGAGCCCGAAGGTGCCGACGCGCGTGTAGCTGCGCCCCTCGCCCCCCTCCAGGGCGAAGAAGCCGCCGCCCTCGAGGGCGAGGTCGAACACGCGCCCCGTGTCGGAGAGGGCCCCCTGGGTGAACGTCTGGTCCACGCTGGCCAGGCCGACCCCGTAGCCCACCTGCATCGGGTTGATGCCCCCGACGCCGCTGCGCGGGCCGCTCGCGAAGCGGAAGTTCTGCGAGAAGTTGTCGGCGAAGACCGCGCGGCTCTTCTTGTAGCCGGGGGTGTTCTGGTTGGCGAGGTTGTTACCGATGACGTCGATCCACTGCTGGTGGGACCGCATCCCGGAGAGGGCCGAGTAGAAGGAGGAGGGCATGGCGCTGGGTCTGGTTCAGGGGGTGGTTCGTGTGTGGGTGGGCGCGGAGGAGCGCGGCGTCAGAAGGACTCGCCGGAGCCCTCGCCTTCGCCCTCTCCCTCTCCTTCGCCCATGATCTCGTCGCCGTCGCCGACCTCGCCGAGGACCTCGGCGACGCGCGCGAGGGGGACGTCGATCCCGTCGATGCCGAGGAAGATCTCGCCGTTCTGGACCCGCGCGGAGTCCACCGAGCCCTGCAGCATCTGCCCGGAGACCGGATCGAGATAGCCGACGCGCTGGCCGACGAGGCCGCTGGCGCCCGTGAGCTGGTCCATCAGGGCGTTGCCCTGCTGGAGCCGGGCCATCCCGACGAGGTTCTCGTTCACGAGCTCCATCTGCTCGAGCGACGAGAACTGCGCCAGCTGGGCGGCGAGCTCCTCGTTCGACTGGGGCGAGAGCGGGTCCTGGTTCTGGAGCTGGGTGACGAGGAGCTGCGTGAACGCGTCCTTGTCCAGCTGCTGGTTGGCGGTGGTCGCAGCGAGGCTCCGCTGCGCGTCCTGGATTCCGATGCCGTCGATCATGGCTGGCTTGGGGTTCGGGGGTCAGGCGATGAGGTCCACACCGCCGTCGGCGGTGCGCTGGGCGAGTTGCCGGAGGAGGCCCTCGGGGCCGGCCACCGGCGCGGCGTCGCGGGTCCGCGGGCCGCGCCGCGAGCCGGGCTGACCGCCCCGCTCGCGCTGGTCGAAGCGCGACTGCTCGTCGGCCTCGGCGGAGGTCATGAGCCCCAGCTGGAGCTCGACGTTCTCGGCGCCGTCCCGGGCGAGCCAGGCCCGCAGCTCGGGGGCGTGGGCCTCGAGGACCGCGAGGGTCTCGGCGCTCTCCGCCGCGATGGAGGCCATGACCGACCCCTGGTCCACCTTGACGTGCAGCCGGAGGCGGCCGAGGTCCGCGGGGTTCAGGTTGATGGTCGCCTCGCGCTCGCCGCTCTGGATCCGGATCCGGAGCTGCTCGAGGATGGCCTCGGCGCGCTGGAGGGACGTGCCCGGGCGGGCAGCGGCGGCCTTGGACGGCTGGCCCGCGGGGGCGGCCTCCACCCGCGTCCCCGCGGCGGTGGCTGCGGCCGGGGGCCGGCTGGCGGCCCCGGCAGCGGGGGTGGCGGGCAGGGCGAGGCCCGGCGCGGTGGGCGCGGCGGGCGGCGCGCCGGGCGCCCCCCCGGCGGGGCCGGCGGCGGGGGCGAGGCCCGCCCCCGAGGGCGGCAGGGGGGCCGCGGAGGTGGGTCCGAAGGGGGCCTCGGTGAGGTCCTCGGGGTCCACGGCGGCGCCCTCGGCGTCCGCCGCGTCGGTCCATCCCGTCGCTCGCTCACGCCCTGACAGCTCGCCGCCGTGCCGCCCCGCGGGGCCCTTCGGCCCCTCGCGGAACCCGGCGCTGCGGCGGCTCGAGCCCGACTCCTCGGTGTCCCGCTGGGCCTGGCGCGAGGCGTCCTGGCGCGCGGCGTCGGCGCGGGCGTCCCGGACCTGCTGATCGTCGCGGACCGCCGCGTCGCGGCGCCGGACCTCGTCGGCGGCGTCCGTGCGCCCGTCGCGGATCCGCGCGGCCACGTCGTCCTCCACCTCCTCCCGAGCTCCCCGGGTCGCGGACGCCGCCTCGGACGTCTTCGACCCCAGGTACTCGGAGAACCTCCCCGCGGCGGTGCTGGCACCGTGGTGGCCCGCTCCAGGGGAGGTGGACGTGGGCGGCCGCTCCGTGCCGAGCGACCGCCCTTCCATATCCATGGAACGGAGACTCGAATGGGACTTCAAGAACTCCATCGACGGCCATGGAGCAATGGCCGTGCCAAGCGCGTCACGGGGACGCGAGCGCGGTTCCGACCGTCGGGAGCGCGGAAGTTCTTTCCGAGGTCGGAAAGACCCTACGTCCCTTTCTTCCGCAGGTCGGCGGAGCCGTCGTCGTGGCCCACCACCAGCGTGCGCGCGAGCCCGATGAAGAGGCCGGACTCGACCACCCCGGGGATGGCGTCCAGGGCCAGCTCCAGCGCGGCGGCGTCCGCGATGCCCTCGGAGAAGTGCACGTCGAGGATCTCGTTGCCGTTGTCGGTCAGGTAGACGGCCCCGTCGGCCTCCCGCAGCCGCGGGTCGCCCCCGAGGGCCCGGATGCCGCGCGCCACCGCCGCGCGGGCGAAGGGCACGACCTCCACGGGGAGGTCGAAGGTGCTGCCCAGGGTCCCGACCACCTTGTCGGGGCCCACCACCACCACCATGTGGTCGGTGGCTGCGGCCACGACCTTCTCCCGGAGCAGGGCCCCGCCGCCGCCCTTGATCATGGCGTAGTCGCCGTCGATCTCGTCCGCCCCGTCGATCGTGACGTCGAAGCGCTCGACCTCGTCGAGGGTCGCCAGGGGGATGCCGAACTCCCGCGCCTTGGTCTCGGTGTCGATGGAGGTGGGCACGCCGCAGATCTCGAGGCCCTCCTCGCGGATCCGCTCCCCGAGGCGCTCGAGGGCGAAGAACACGGTCGAGCCGGTCCCCAGCCCCACCTTCTGCCCGCTCTCCACGACGTCGGCTGCGCGGCGGCCCGCGGCTCTCTTCGAAGCGCTCATGGGGACACGTTAGCGCTCCGGGCAGCCCGCTGCGATCCCGACCTCCCGTGTCCCGGCGCGCTTGGACGGTCCCGGCCGATCCCTGTAGGGTCGGGCCCATGCTCCCCTCCAAGCGCCCCCACACCCCCGCCCGCGTCGCGACCCTCCTGGTCGGCGCCGCGGCCCTCGCCGCCGACCTCGCCGCCGTACCTGCTGTAGGGCCCGCCGTCGGGCCCGCCGCACTCGCCCCGCAGGACGGCCCCGCCGGCAGCCGCCCGAACATCCTGTTCATCTTCAGCGACGACCACGCCACGGACGCCATCGGCGCCTACGGCGGGCGCCTGGCCAGCGTGGACCCGACCCCGCGCATCGACCAGCTGGCCAGCGAGGGCATGGTGTTCCGCCGCTCGTTCTGCACCAACTCGATCTGCGGCCCGAGCCGGGCGGTGATCCTCACGGGCAAGCACAGCCACGTGAACGGGTTCCGCCGCAACGGCAACCGCTTCGACGGGGACCAGCCGACCTTCCCGAAGATGCTCCAGGCCGCCGGCTACACCACGGCCATGATCGGCAAGTGGCACCTGGGCAGCGACCCCCAGGGCTTCGACTACTGGGACGTGCTGCCCGGCCAGGGCGCCTACTACAACCCCCGCCTCAAGCGCGCCGAGGGGCCGCGCGAGGTGGAGGGACACTGCACGGACATCGTCACCGACCTCGCCCTCGAGTGGCTCGAGGGGAACAAGGACTCGGACCAGCCCTGGCTCCTCATGTGCCAGCACAAGGCGCCCCACCGCACCTGGATGCCGGCGCCCCGGCACCTGGACCTGTACGCGGACATGGACCTGCCGGTGCCGGACACCCTGTTCGACGTCCACGCCGACAACTCCAGCGCCGCGGGGGGCTCGGAGATGTCGATCGCGGAGCACATGTACCTCTTCTACGACCTCTTCGTCCCGCCCGTGGAGGGCGCGGACCCGAAGAAGGGCGGCTCCCTCGACGCCTCCGGGCAGCGCAACCTGGACCGCATGACGCCGGAGCAGCGCGCCCTGTGGGACGCCGCCTACGGCCCGCGGAACGCCGCCTTCCGCGCGGCGAACCTGGAGGGCGAGGACCTGGTGCGCTGGAAGTACCAGCGCTACGTGAAGAACTACCTGCGCTGCGTCCGCGGCGTGGACGAGAGCGTCGGCCGGCTCGTGGACTGGCTCGCCGACGCCGGCCTCGACGAGAACACGATCGTCATCTACTCCTCCGACCAGGGCTTCTACCTCGGCGACCACGGCTGGTACGACAAGCGCTGGATGTACGAGGAGTCCCTCCAGATGCCCTTCATCATCCGCTGGCCCGGCGTGGTGCCGGCGGGCACCACGTCGGAGGCGATGATCCAGAACCTCGACTACGCCCCGACGTTCCTCGAGGCCGCCGGCGCGCCGGTGCCCGAGGACATGCAGGGCCGCTCGCTCCTCCCGGTGCTCGCCGGCGGGGTGCCCGAGGACTGGCGGGACGCCATCTACTACCGCTACTTCGAGTTCCCCGGCCCCCACCAGGTGGCCAAGCACTACGGCATCCGGACCGAGCGCTACAAGCTCATGTACTTCCACGACCTGGACCAGTGGGAGTTCTACGACCTCCAGGAGGACCCGGACGAGCTCCGCAACGTCTTCGGCGCCCCGGAGCACCGCGGGCGGATCGCCCGCCTGGCCACCCGCCTCGGCGAGATGAAGCAGGCGGCCCTGGACGCCGACTGAGGCGTCTCGCCGCGCCAGGCGCCCTCCCCGGGGCCCCGGCGGGCCCCCACGGGCCCCAGGCGACCCCTGCGCGCTCGCCGCGCCTGACCCCGGGGACCCCGCTTCAGGGACCCGGACGCTTCAGGGACCCCGACGCTTCAGAGCCCCGACGCTTCAGGGACCCCGTCGCTTCAGGGATCTGGCCCGTCCGGTCGACGGAAGGGCCTGTGAAGGTACTTCCGGGCACGATCCTGGCGGCCGCGGGGGTCCTCTCGCTGGCGGCCTGCAGCGGCGGGGGGGTCCAGGTCTCCTCGGCCGAGACCACCGTGGGCTTCTCCAGCGCAGGCGCGTCGTACGGGGAGGACGACGGGGCGCTCTTCGTCCCCGTGGTGCTGACCACCCAGCTGGCGGCCCTCACGGACCCGGTCTCCGTGACCGTCAGCGACCCCCAGGCGGGCACCGCCACGAGCGGCCTCGACTACGAGGCCCTCGCCCCGGTGGAGGTGACGTTCCCCCCCGGGAGCGTGAGCGGCGACGTGGCGCTCGTGCGGGTCACGACCCTGGGCGACGCCCTGGCGGAGGGCCTCCCCGAGACCCTGCACCTCGACCTCAGCGACGCCGCGGGCGCGACCCTGGGCACGATCGCCCGGACCACCCTGAGCCTGATCGACGCCGAGACCGCCGACGTCCGCTTCGTGGACGCCACCAGCCTCACCCCCGACGAGTCCACCGCCAGCTACGACGTGGACGTGGAGCTCGTCCTCTCGGCGGGCGCGGTCCTGGCCTTCGACGTGGACCTCACGGTGGTGGACGAGGGCACCGGCAGCGCGACCTCCGCGGCGGACTACGCCGCGGTGGCGACAGCCGCCGCCCAGTTCTCCGCCGGCACCCCCTCGGGCACCACGCGCTCCGCGACCGTGGACGTGCTGGACGACCTGCTCTCCGAGGGGCCGGAGACCGTCGCGCTGGCCCTCACGGGGCCGAGCCTCTCCGACCTCGCCCTCGGGGGCCCGACCCGGCACGTCCTCACCATCGTGGACGACGAGGCCTCCCCCACGCCGCTCTTCGTGGCCAGCCACGGGCCGGTGACCGGCGAGGAGAGCACCCTCGCGGACGGCGACACCGTGGGCCTCGGGATGATGCCCAACGGCGGCGGGTCGAGCGTGGGCACCCTGCTGGTGCTCGCCAACCAGGGCGGGGTGGACATGGCCCTCGGGCAGCCGACCTTCGGCGGGACCGACCCCACCGACTTCTCCCTCGAGGTCGAGGCGGCCAGCTACGAGGGCGGCGAGCTGGTGGTGGCCTCGGCGCCGCCGCCGGGGGACACCGTGGACCTGGCGGCCCCCTTCGTGCGCGCGGCCCACCTCGCAGCCCCCACCCGCCCGGGCCTCGAGCTCACCGTGGACGCGGCGAGCCTCGCGGACCTCGCCACCTTCGACCGCGTGCGGCTGCACGGGTTCCCGGTGCCGGGCGGCGGCGACGTCACCCTCCAGCTCCAGCGGGTGCCCCTGCCCATCGCGCGGGACGCGGTCCTCGCCGTGGACGGCGCGCCCGTCCCAGGCGGCCTCCGGGCCGCCCTCGACGACCTCTCCACCTGGAGCGGCACCGCCCTCGAGCTCCCGGGCAGCCGGGTCTTCCTGGCCCTGCGGGAGTCCGGCCCCCAGGGGTGGATCGAGCTGCCCTTCGAGGACGGCCGCTTCCTGCACCTCACCACCGAGGAGGCCGCGACGGCGGGCTCACCGGCCGCCTGCCGCCTCGTGAACGAGACCGACCTGCTCACCCTCGCGCCCTCCGCGCGCGCCCCGGTGTGCGGCGGGTTCGAGCTCCCGGGCGAGCCCGGCGGCGCAGGGACCGGCACGACCGCGGGCCTGGACCCGGGCGCCGCCTCCACCGGCGATCCGCCCACCTCCGGCGTCGTGACCGTCGCCGGCTGCCGCCTGGCCATCGAGACGGACTTCCAGTTCTTCCAGAAGTTCGGGAACACCCCGGACGCCACGGCCTACGTCACCGGCCTGATCGCGGCCATCAGCGACGTCTACTTCGAGCACGTCCAGACCACGCTCTCCATCGCCTACCTCGGCCTCCACTCCACCTCCGCCGACCCGTGGACGGCCCCGGACGTGGGCGCGAGCGCCTCCGCCATGCTGAGCGAGTTCCGCAGCGCCTGGAACGCCAGCGGCTGGCCCGCGACGGCGGACCTGGCCCACTTCATGTCGGGCGCCGACCTCGGCGGCGGCGTCGCCTACGTGGACGTGCTCTGCAGCCAGAACTTCGGATACGGCGTCAGCGGCAACATGAACGGCAACATCGACTGGGGCACCTGGACCGGGACGCCGGGCAGCTTCACCTGGGACTTCGTGGTGGTGGCCCACGAGCTCGGGCACAACTTCGGCGCCCAGCACACCCACGAGTTCTGCCCGCCCATCGACACCTGCTACGACAACTGCACGGGCGGGACCAGCTGCAGCCTCGGCACGCTCATGAGCTACTGCCACACCTGCGGCGGCATGAACAGCGTGGACATCCGCTTCCACCCGCAGATCAGCAACATCATGCGGACGAACGTGGACCAGAGCTGCCTCGGCGACGCCACCCTGCAGGCGGGGGACACGATCCAGTACCGCCTCCGCTTCGCGCCCCGCAGCGGCGCGGGCGTCAAGAACGCGACCCTGGACGTGGAGCACGACGCCGCCAACGCGCCGTCGCCGTTCACGATCAACGTGACCGGCCTCGCCCAGTGAGCCGCGCGGCGCGGCCCCCCGAGGGCCGCTCGCCGAGTCGCTGGATGGGCCGACCTAGCGCGCGTCCAGCTCGGCCGTCATGGCCTTCATGAACGCCACGAAGGGCGACCAGTCCGCGATCGTCCCGCCGTTGAAGCGGTTGATCTCGAGCTCGGTCGCGGGGTCCACGGCCACGTAGATGGGCTGCGCGGGGCTCTTCGCGAGGCTCTCGATGAGGCCGGCGATACGCTCCCGATGCTCCGGCTTCGTGGCGTCGGAGTGGAGCCGGGCCTCGACCCAGCGCTGCTTGAACTCCCGGACGTCGGGCTTGGGGAAGATGGAGACCTCCATCTTGCGGCAGACCACTCACGTGTGGCCGGTGAAGTTGACGAGCAGGCCCAGGCCGCGCTCGCGTGCGACCCTCAGGGCGAGGTCGTAGTCGTCCTTCACGACGAGCGAGCCGCCCTCGCGCGCGACGCCCGCGGGGAGCGGGGCCGGCGCCCCCGCGCCGGCCGAGACGACCTCCGCCCGGTGGGTCTCCACGAGGCCGCGGGAGTAGCTCGGCGGCGGCGCCATGGCCGACATGATCGTCTCGTCGAGCTGGTAGCCCTGGACGCCCATGAAGCAGTAGAAGGAGCCGATCAGGGTCGCGACGCCCCCGCAGAGCCGCCAGGGCCCGATCTCGCCGTCCGGGGACTCGCCCTTCAGGTTGATGCGGCCGAACAGGTACATGGCGGCCGCCAGCCCGATGGCCGTCCACGCCATGAGGAAGACCTCGCGGGGGAGCCAGCCGGCCTGCAGGGCGATGTCGGCGTTGGAGAAGAACTTCAGCGCCGCCGCCAGCTCGACGAAGCCCATGAAGACCTTCAGGGTGTTCATCCAGCCGCCGGCCGACGGGATCGCGCTCAGCCGCCCGGGGATCAGGGCGAGGACGACGAAGGGCGCCGCCATGGTGGCGCCGAACACGGCCATGCCGATCACGATGCGGGTCACGCCGCCGCTGGCACCCGTGGCGATCAGCGAGCCCACGAAGGGGCCGGTGCAGGTGAAGCTCGTGATCACCAGGGTCAGCCCCATGAGGAAAACGCCGAAGACGCCGTCCGTGGCGCTGGCCTTGCCCGCCGCGCCCATGAGGAACTGGGGCGGGTTGAGCGTGATCGCGCCGAAGAGCGCGAGGGCGAACACGACGAACAGGACGCCGATGACGACGTTGGTCACCGGGTGCGCGGCGAAGGGCACGAGCAGCGGGCCCGCGACGACGCCGAGCAGCACGAACATGGCCACGATCCCGAGCCCGTAGACCGAGGCGAGGAGGAGCGCGTTGCCCCCCTTCTCGTCCGCCTTCTTGGTGAAGAAGGAGATGGTGATCGGGATCATCGGGTACGTGCAGGGCATCAGCAGGGTGAACAGCCCCGCGCCGATGGCGAGCAGGATGAACTCCAGCAGCCCCTCGCTCTCGGTCTCCTGGCCGAAGGTCTCCCTCGGGCCGCCCTCCGGGGGCGCCTCCACGGCGGGACCGTCGGGGGAGGGCGCTCCGGGGGTGGGCGCGGCGGCGCCGGCCGCGCCCTCGGCTCCCTCCTGAGCTGCGCCGGCGGTGGCCCCGCTGTCCCCGACGGCCGCGGGCACCTCGGGCAGGGTCCAGGCGGCGAAGGCCGCGGCGTACAGGGCGTCGGTCCCCGCTCCCACGACCTCGACCTCGGCGATGTGCACCGGGAGGCAGGAGCCGTCGTCGCAGGACTGCCCGTCCAGCGAGACCGTGACGTCCTCCGGGTCGAACTCGTCGAAGGCCTCGCCCTGGAGGCCGAACAGGAAGACCCCCTCGTGGGCCCAGAGCCATCCCTCCTCCGCGTCCGCCGGGTCCTGCACGTAGCGGAAGGGCTCGGGGTACCGGACCTCGTCCTCCCAGTCCACGTTGCCCCCCTCCACGGCGATGGTGGTCGGGGTCCCGAGCCCGGGGCCCATGTCCTCCCCGGTGGGCCCGTGGTACATGTGCCAGTGCTCCGGGGTAGCCACCTGGACCACGAGCTGCACGGCGTCGTCCTCCGTGACGCGGGCGAAGGCCCGGGCGACGGCCACCTCGTCGCCGAAGTCGGGGGTCCAGCGCCGGGGGTCCTCCTCGGCGCCCTCCGGCCCGTCGGCGTCGTCCGTCCCGTCCGCTTCCGGCGCCTCGAGCAGGCTCCCGGGGAAGCCCGCCCAGACGGACTCCGGGCCCGCGCCGAGGGTCACCAGCTCCTCCTCGAACGGCAGGCACTGGCTCGTGTTGCACACCTGCCCGGTGATCTCGGCGGTCACCGCGGCGGGGTCCACGCCCGCGGCCCCGGGGGCCGCCGCGTAGAGGTAGGTCTTCTTCGCGAAGACGCGGGAGTCGCCCAGGTCGGGGTCCGACTTGACCTTCGCCTCGGGGAACCAGACGTCCGTCCACTCCGCGCCCTCGAGCTCCCCGAGGGTGACCTCGGTCGGCAGCCCGCCCACCTCGCTCGGCGTCCCCCGGTCGTAGAACCAGCACTCGAAGTCCGGTCGGACCTGGACGGCCACGAGCAGGTCGTCGCCCACGGCCTTCGAGAAGAGCTTGACCTTGACGCTCTGGGCGCTCGCCGGCGCGAGGGTCGCGGCGGCGAGGAGGAGGAGGGTGATCAATCGAGACATCGGCGATCCTCGGGGAAGGGGCGTCCGCAGGCGCGGCGGGCTCAGGCTAGCAGGACCCCCGGGGGCCGTGACGGCGGGACGGGGGAGGACTTACGGGGATTTGCGTGCCCCGATGGCGTCGAGACAGGACCCTTGCGGAGGCGCGCTCGTGTCTCGATCGCGAACCTCCGCTGCCCCATCCGGAGCCCCCCGGTCCAGGCCTCATGGCGGGGACCCGATCCCTCCGACACAGTGAGGACGGCCCGCGCCCCCGAAACCATGAAGCTGCACCACGTCCTCCCGCTCGCGCTCAGCGCCCTCACGCTCCTCTCCTTCGCCAGCCAGGAGGGCTCCCAGCGCACCCGGCGCACGGCGCGCGGGATCCCCCAGACCACGAAGCAGGAGTCCACGACCGGCGACCTGACGGGCGCCGACCAGGGGACGCGGGACTTCCCCGGGGCCCGCCGCGACGACTCCATCGACGTCTTCGGCCGGCGCCGCGACAGCGCGGAGACCAAGACCCCCCAGGAGCTGCTCATGGGCGGCTGGCAGCTCCAGAGCATGAAGCTCCGCAAGGCCCCGACCTCAGGCCGCGGCGTCGGCGGCCTGCTGGTGGTCAGCGAGAACTTCCTCTCCCTGGAGCTCCACGGGAGCGGCGACCCCACCTCACGCCTCAACGGGCTGGCCTTCCACATGTCGCTGGGCGGCGAGTACGTGCTCGACCCCAACGGCCGCCTCACCCTGCGGACGATGATCGGCAGCTACCAGGACGAGGACAGCGACGGGCTCGCCTGGCAGCAGGCCGGCATGCAGCGCGAGTTCAAGGCGGTGTTCACCGAGCGGCAGCTGATGCTGACCTGGGGCGGCAACGCGAACCAGCTGATCTTCAACCGGCGCGCGCCGTCCATGACGGGCCGCACCGACATCTTCGGCCGCAAGGTCGAGCCGAGCGCGGACGGCCCGTCGCTGGGGACGGACATCTTCGGGCGCAGCGTCCCGGACTCCGGCGCGTCCACGGACATCTTCGGCCGCAAGATCCCCGGCTCGACCGACGGGACCGGCGGCGACCGGCGCTGACCCGAGCGCCGGGCCCGTCGCGCAACAGGCCCATCGAACGGGGTGCGACCTCGCGGGCGACCTGCCGCTCCGGCGAGGTCAGGTCGGACCGCCGGAGCGGTCAGTCGCGCATCAGCACTGGCTGAAGCCGCAGGAGTGGCACTTGACGCACCCCTCCTCGAAGGAGATCCCCGACTCGCACTGGGGGCACTTCACCTTGTAGCGCTCCGCGTCGCTCACCTTCGGGGAGGCGGGGCGCTTGGTGGTGGGGTCCCCGTCGAGCTCCTCGGCGGAGACGCGCCCCAGGAGGAGCGCCTCCAGCCCGTGCTCGTCCTTGGCGCGCTTGTAGCGCAGCAGGGCCGTGGCCAGGCCGTCCGCGAGGGACATGATCCGCCCGTCCTTGGTGGGCACCGTGAGGCTGGAACCGATGCCGGAGAGCTGGGACACGGCGGTCTCCAGGCTCCCGTTCGAGCGCAGCCAGAGGGAGAGGATCCGGCAGATCGCCTCGAGGTCGGAGTTGGCCACGTCGCCGCCCTTGCCGAGCTGGGCGAAGACCTCGCGCTCGCGGCCGTTGGTCGGGTCCACCGACACCTTCACGTGCATGTTGCCGAAGGGCGTCATCTGCCGGATCCGCAGCGACGGCATGATCTCCGGCAGCCGGACGGGCGCGAGCTGGGCGTCGCCCTGGATGACCTCCGCGGCAGGAGTCGGGTGTGCGGTCCCGACCCCCGCCGCGTCAGTCGCCATCCCTCCCGTGGGACGGTCGGCGCTCTTCAGCGCCATGGGCTGCATGTCGCGGCAGCCGTCACGATACACAGTGACACCTTTCACGCCCATGTCGACAGCCATGTCGTAGATCTGTCGAACATCCTCGACGCTGGCGTCCCTGGGGAAGTTGATCGTCTTCGAGATCGAGGCGTCGCAGTGGCGCTGGAACGCCGCTTGCATGCGCATGTGCCACTCCGGGGAGATGTCGTGGGCGGTCACGAAGAGGCGCTGGTCGGCCTCCGGGACCTCCTCGAGGTGGGCCAGGGAGCCCTCCGAGAGGATCTTCTCCACGAGATCGTCCGAGAAGTAGCCGGCGGCCATGGCGGCCCGCCGGAACACCTCGTTGACCTCCCGCATGACGGTGGGGTTTCCCTCAGCGTCCTTCATGACCTGGCGCTCGAAGGCCAGGCTGAACATGGGCTCGATGCCGCCGGAGCAGCCGGCGATGATCGAGATCGTGCCCGTGGGCGCGATGGTGGTGGTGTAGCTGTTCCGCAGGCGCTTCCCCTGGGCCTCGAACTCGGAACCTTCCCAGGCCCCGAAGACGCCCCGCTCCTCGGCGAGGACCTCGGAGGCCAGGTGGGACTCCTCGTTCAGGACCCGCATGATCTCCTCGCCGAAGGCGCAGGCCTCCTCGGAGTCGTAGGGGAGCCCCAGGGAGTAGAGCGCGTCGGCGAAGCCCATGACCCCGAGGCCGATGCGCCGCGTGGAGCGGGACATCTCGGCGATCTCCCGCAGGGGGTACTCGTTGACCTCGATGACGTCGTCGAGGAAGCGCGTGCAGGTGTGGATGACCTCGCGGTACGCGTCCCAGTGGAAGCGCGCCGTGGCGGCCCCGGTCGCGGCGTCCACGTCGGGGATGACGAACCGCCCGAGGTTGATGGAGCCGAGGTTGCAGGAGTCCCAGGCGTGGAGCGGCTGCTCCCCGCAGGGGTTGGTCGCCTCGATCTGGCCGACGTTCTTGATGGGGTTCGCCGAGTTGATCCGGTCGATGAAGACCACGCCCGGCTCGCCGGACCCGTGGGCGTGCTCGATGATCGAACCCCACAGGTCCCCGACCGAGCAGGCCTGGCCGTCGCGCTCGAGCGCCGTCCACTCCCCGGTGAGCGGGTCGAGCACCTGGTGCGCGGCGCTCGGGTCCTCGCGCAGCTGCTCCATGAAGCGGTCGGTCACCGCCACGCTCACGTTGAAGTTGGTGAGCTTCGAGCGGTCGTCCTTGCAGACGATGAAGTCGGCGATGTCCGGGTGGTCGACCCGGAGGATGCCCATGTTCGCGCCCTTGCGGAACGCGCCCTGCTGGATCGAGTCGGACGCCTTGGAGAAGACGTCCATGAACGTGAGCGGGCCCGCGCCGACGCCGCCGGAGCTCTTCACCGGGCGGCCCGCGGGGCGCACGTGCGAGAAGTTGAAGCCGGTGCCGCCGCCGGCCTTCTGGATCAGCGCCGTGGCCTTCACGGCCTCGTAGATGCCCTCGACCGAGTCGGGGACGGGCAGGACGAAGCAGGCGGAGAGCATCCCGCTGCCGCGGCCCGCGTTCGTGAGGCAGGGGCTGTTCGGGAGGAACATCCGCTGGCTCATGAGGGTGTAGAAGTCGCGCGCGACCTCGACGGCCTCCTCGGGGTCCGCGTCGAAGCGGACCTCCGCCCCCGCGACCGTGCGGGCGACGCGCCAGAACATCTGGCGCGGCGTCTCCGCCAGCTCGCCGTCCTCGTCACGAATGAGGTAGCGGCGCTCCAGCACCGTGATGGAGTTCTCGCACAGGTCCGGGTCGGGCAGGTCCGCCGGCGGATCCACCGTGCCGAGGACGGCCTCGGCCTCCTCGAGGCTCAGGCCCCCCGCGTCCTCCTCGCCGTCCGTCGCCGCCTGGTTCGTGATGGCCCCCTGCCCCGTCGCCCCGAGGTCGTGCTTGAGGAGGTCGGCTGCTTGCGGCTCGGTCGAGGTCACGTGGTGTGGGCTGGGCTGAGGACTGTGCTTCAACGTCGCCCCATCAGGCACGGGTGCCGACGAGTCCATGATTCTCGGCAACCGCTCCGGTTGCAAGGGGGGTCCTTCCCGAGGGCGGCGGCCCGTCGGTCAGCCGCGCGCCGGCCGGAGGCGGCGGAGGATCTTCCGGCTGATGTCCCGGACGTCCTCGACGCCGAGGGCGAGCGCCGCGGCCAGGTAGACGGCGCCCCCCGCCGCGATCGCGGCGAACAGCGCGGAGGCGGGCCCGGCCCACGGGACCACCGCCCCCTGGACCCACCCGGCCGCGAGCCCCGAGAGCGCTGTCGCGGCGGCGACGCGGGGCAGCGTGCTCGCGAAGGGCGCGTCGCTGGCGGGGAGCCCGAGGCGACCCGTGAGGCCAGGAAGTAGCAACGCGACGTTGAGGGCGCTCGTGATGGCCGTGGCGGCGGCCAGGCCCTCCACGTCCATGCCCAGCACCACCAGGAACAGCACGTTCAGGAGGCCGTTGAGCACCAGCATGGCGGCGGACACCTTCACGGGGGTCGAGAAGTCCCCCACGGAGTAGTACGTGCGGGCCACCAGCCCCGTGGCGCCCGCCGGGACGATGGCGAAGCACAGGGCCTTGAGGGCCAGGGTGGTGCGCCGGACGCCCTCCTCGCCGAAGGCCCCGCGCTCGAAGGACACCTCCACCACGGGCCTGGCGAGCACGTAGAGGCCCACCGCGGCGGGCAGGGCCACCGCCGCCACCGCCAGGTGCGTGCGGTCGTGGAGGCGCCGCAGGGCCCCCAGCTCCCCCCGGTGGCCCAGCTGCTTCAGGGCGGGGAACACGGCGCTGGTGGCCGCGACGGCGATCAGGGCCAGGGGGAACTGCTGGACCCGGTTGGCGTAGTAGTGGGCGGTGGGGCCCCCGTCCGGCAGCAGGCTCTCGGCCATCAGGCCGTCCACCATCACGTTGATCTGGTACACGGCCGCCCCGAGGGCCAGCGGGGCGGCCCTGCGGAGGACCTCCCCCGGCCCGGGGGCGCCCGCGGGCAGGCCCTGGCCGGGGCCCAGGCGGCCCCACAGGCCCGTCGCGCGGAGCGCGGGCCACTGGACCGCCAGCTGGACCAAGCCCGCGACCAGGAGGCCCCAGGCCAGCCAGCGCGCCATGGCCACGTGCCGCTCCGACAGGTCCCCGGCCGCCTCGGCGGGCCCCTCGGACCAGCCGAAGTGCCAGGCGATGACCAGCAGGGTCCCGATCCACGCCAGGTTCATGGCGGCGGGGGCGAAGGCGGGGGCGCCGAACCGGCCGCGCACCTGCAGGGCGCCCGTCACCAGGGAGGAGAGGCAGACCAGCACCAGGAAGGGCATGACCCGCACCGTGAGGTCGCGCACGGCCTCGGGGTCCGCCCCCAGCCACGCCCAGCCGGTGCCGGGCACGGTGTCCGGGGCGGCGGCGACCGCGGCCATCACCAGGAGGCTGAGCACGAAGGACACCACGAACATCAGCCCGAGCGTGCGCCGGAACAGGTGCCCGCCCGCCGCCTCCCCGTGGGTCTCGTCCACCTCGGTCAGGGCGGTCTGGAAGCTCGTGGCGAGGGCGCCCTCCCCGAGGAAGCGCCGGAAGAGGTTCGGCACCCGGAAGGCCGTCAGGAAGGCGTCGAAGACCCCGGAGGTGTCCCCGAAGAGGGCGGCCGCCAGCATCTCCCGGGCGTAGCCGAGCACGCGGCTCACCAGGGTCAGGCTCGACACCAGGGCGGTCCGCAGCGCGAGGCGGCGGTGCCGTGCCGGGGGCCGCTCAGGGGGCCGCTGCTCCGCGTCCGCGGGGGCGGCCGCAGGCTCGGGAGCGGCGTTCTGGGGCTCGGGGCGTTCCAAACTGGCGGGACTCGGGACCTCGACGGCGGGGCGCGGGTCACCCCGCGCGCTGGCGCCGCTGACGGTACCCACTGGCCCCCCGCGCGCACGACCGGCCGGGCCGATTCCCGGTCAGCCGGCGGCCCGGCGCCCCCCGGCCCGCGCGGGGGCGGGCCGCCGCCTCACTGGCAGAAGGTGATCTCGAGGCCGTCGGAGAAGTTGAACCCGGCGCCCCCGACGTCCCGCAGCCAGTACTGGAAGTTCCAGGTCTCCCCGTTCGCGATGGGGACGGCGAGGGAGGGGAAGTCGAGGGCGTAAGTGCCCGTCCCGAAGATGTCGGTCTGCACGACCGCCAGCCGCTGGAACGCGCCGGCGATGCAGAGGGACCCGTTCCCGGTGGGGATCTGGGCCCGGCCCTGGCCGTAGAAGAAGAGCCCGAAGCCCGCGGGGTTGGCCCCGGTCACGGTCAGGGTCAGCTGGTTCTGCCCGACGTCCGTGGAGCCCACCGCGCCGATGACGGCGCCGGAGGTCCACTGGTTCGGGGAGAGGACGCAGTAGTTCTCCGGCTCCGGGCAGCCCGGATCGGCGGCCCGGACCACGACGTCGTCGAGGGCGGCCTCGACGATCGAGCCGCTGCCCAGGTCGGAGGCGATGAAGCGGACCCGGACCTGGTCGGTCAGCGCGACGAAGGCGCCGATGTCCAGCTCCACCTCGACCCAGCCGCCGGTGGTCCCCGCGCCCGTGGGCCCGACCACCTCCGCGCTCGTCCAGGTGGCCCCGCCGTCATCGGAGAGGTCCACCTCGAACACGTCGGCGCCCGGCGAGGCGCCGGTGTCGTTGGAGTACCAGCGCGCGTAGGCGAGCGTCGCGGACGACGCCCCGGCGAGGTCGAAGACCGGCGAGACCAGGGTGGTGCTCCCGCCGTCCACGTCGTTCTGCCCGAGGGAACCGCCGACGCTCCCCTGGCCGGTGAACCAGCAGCGGGTGCCCGGGGCGGGCGTGTGGTCGTTCTCCGGTTGGGCGGCGGTCCCGATCGGGTCGTCCCGGGTCCACTCGCCGGTGGACGCGTTGTTCGGGCTGCCCACGGTCCACCCCTCGTCGCCGGCCGCCTCGAAGTCGAAGGCCGCGACCGTGCGCACGCCGATCACCACCTGCCCCTCGAGGACCGCGGGCCGCCCGCCCTCGGTGACGGTCACCGTGAAGTCGACGACCTCGCCGGCGGGGGTGGCGGGGTCCAGGTCGATGCGCAGCGGCGCGGCGCCGGTCCCCGTGGTGAAGGAGGCGACCGAGAGGCTCGTCTGGCCGACGGTGACCGTGGCGAAGGGGCTGGTGGTCGCGAGGTCCACCGTCGCGGTGCCGGAGCCGGCGCGCCCCGAGTTGCGCACGAGCGCGTCCACGTCCACCGCCTCACCGGCCTCGAAGGACCCGTCCCCGTCGCCCACCTCGGTGAGCGTGATCGCCTCGGGGCGGAGCCACGCGCCCGCGGCGAGGCCCGTCCGCGCGAAGCTCATGAGGTTCTCCTCGGCCAGCGGCACGATCCGGCTCTGGGGCGGCCAGAAGCCGTCGCTCTGGCTGCCGATCTCGGGCGTCCAGCCGTACGTGCCCTTGACGCCGTACTCGTAGTCGAAGGTGACCCCGTCCGCCTCGTACAGGATCAGGGAGGCGGGCCCGTGCACGTAGCCGTTGTCCGCCACCGCCAGGTCCCCGATCTCCCCGATCTCCGCCCAGGCCGGCGGGTACTGGCCGACGTACCCCCAGGGGGCGAGCCAGAGGTCGGAGTAGGTGTGCACCGACAGGGCGGTCTGGAACTCCCGGCCGTCGATGAACTGGATCATCGCCTGGATCTCCGGCTCCGACGCGGGCGCGGACCCGCGGTAGACCTCGGAGGAGCTGTTGCCGCTCGAGCCGGAGCCGCCCCACTGGAAGGGGTAGTTGCGGTTCAGGTCGACGCCGAAGGTGCCGTTGCCGTTGTTCCGGCGGTTCTTGCGCCAGAGCCCGCCGCCCCCCGGCGACTGCTGCCGGTTGTACTCGTAGCCGTCGGGGTTCACGCACGGGACGACGTAGAGCTCCCGCTCGTCCAGGAGGTAGGTGGCGAGCGGGTCGCTGCCGTACTCCTCCAGGAGGTAGCAGATGAAGTAGATCGTCGTCTGCATGCCCTGGGGCTCGCGGGCGTGGTGCAGCGAGTCGATGCGCCACTCCGGCTCGGGCTCGTCCACCCCGGGGTTGTCGGAGACGCGGACCATCCAGAGGTCGCGGCCCTGGAGGGACGTACCGATGGAGGACCTGGCGGAGACGAACTGCGGGTAGGCGGCCGTCAGCTGGTCGAGCACGCCCTCCAGCTCCGCGAGGGTGTAGTAGCCCCCCATGCCCCCCTGCCCGTAGGGCGGGTTGAGCCACTGGCCGTAGCCGACCCCGGCGTTGTCCTCACCCGACCCCGCGGCGAGCCGCCGGGCGTAGTGGGCCGCGAGGTCCTCGATCAGCACCTCGGGCGCGAGCCGCACCGACTCGATCCGCGCCAGGTCCTCGTCGTCCACCAGCACGATCGCCTCCCCCCCGGCGAGGTCCACCGAGACGAGGTCCAGATCCAGTCGCTGCAGCCGCAGCAGCCCACGGGGATCGGAGGTCACCCGCGCCAGGTGCTGCACCGGGTGCACGTGGCCGTCCGGGAGCGAGACGGGCGGCGCGGCCTGGAGGGGCGCGAGCTCGGGGCCGACACCGACCTGGGGGAGGAGGGCGGGCGGGAGGGCGAGGAGGGGTGCTGCGAGCAGGGGGAGGACCATGGGAGCAAGGACGTGGCTGAGGAACGCCGGGTTCCTGATGGCGCCCCGGCCCGTTCGGCCTGCGGGATGGGAATACCCTGACCCCGCGCTCTGGGCCCTCCGACGAGCCCCCAAGGTCCCCGATTCGAGCACGGCGGGCGCCCCACCGGACAGGCGCGAGGTCCCGCGCGGACCGGGGGTCAGCCCGTCAGCGAGAGAGCGCCTCGAGGAACGCCACGAGCTTCGCGGCCTCCTCGTCGGTCAGGTCGATGGGCGCCATGCGGTCGGAGAGGTGGGCGTTCGGCGTGCCGCCCTTGCGGTAGAACTCCACCACCTCGGCGAGGGTGGCGAGGCTGCCGTCGTGCATGTAGGGGGCGGTCTTCGTGAGCATGCGCAGCCCCGGCGTGCGGAACCTGCCCTGGTCCCCCTCGACGCCGGTGATGGCGAAGCGGCCGGGCCGGGGCGCTCCGTCGACAGCCCCCACTCCGGTGTTGTGGAAGGACTCGTCGCTGAAGTTCGGGCCGTTGTGGCACTGCCAGCAGCGCCCGCGCCCCTCGTAGATCCAGAGGCCCGCCTCCTCGTCCGCGGTGAGCGCCTCCACGTCCCCGTCGCGGAAGCGGTCCACGGGGGAGTCGCCCGCGGTGAGCCCGCGCACGAAGGCGGCCAGGGCCGAGGCCAGCGCGTCCTCGTCCACCTCGCGGCCGAAGGCCGCCCGGAACTGGGCCGCGTAGGAGGCGTCGTTCGCGAGGCGGTTGACCGCCGCGGCCTTGCCGAGGCCCATCTCCTCGGGGTTCTCGATGGGCATCAGCACCTGCTCCTCGAGGGTCGCCGCCCGGCCGTCCCAGAGGACGTTCTCGCTGATCCCCTTGTTGAGGAGCGAGGGGGCGTTGCGGACGGTCAGGTACCCCTCGATCCCCTGGGAGAACTTGCGGTTGTCCGCGAAGCCCAGGGCCGGCTGGTGGCAGGAGGCGCAGGCCACCGAGCGCCGGGGCGAGAGCACCGGGTCGAAGAAGAGGCGGCGGCCGAGGTCGAAGACCGCCTGGGGCGCCCCGAAGCCCGCCGCCAGCTCCTCGACGCCCAGGGGCGCCTCGCGGACGAACGGGCTCGGGAGGGTGTCCCGGGGGATCGGGGGGGGCTCCTCGCCCTCCTGCGCGAGCTGCGCAGCGGCGAGGAGCGGGAGGGCGGCCAACCAGCCGAGGCGCCCCGGTCCGAAACCCCGGTCCCCCATGGCCGACTACTTGCCCTTGGCCTTGGCCAGCAGCTCCTCGATCACCGCGTCGATGGCCTTACCGTCGTGGCCGCGGTAGGCGATCGTGCCGTCGGTGTCGAGCACCAGGTAGGTCGGGTACCCGCGGACCTTGTACAGGTCCGAGATCGGCGTCATGGCCTGGCCCTGGAAGGCGCTGAGCCAGGTGAGGCCGAACTCCTTGACACCGTCGTGGTACGCCTCGGGGGCGTCGCCGGTGTTGATTCCGATGAGGGCGAAGGGGTCGTTTTCGTGGCGCTCAACGAGCGCCTTCAGGTGCGGCATGCCGCGCCTGCAGGGGGGTCACCAGAACCCGTAGAAGTCGAGGGCCACCACCTTGCCGCGGTAGTCCTCGATGGAGAACTGGAAGCCGTCGATGGTCTCGCCGACGAACGTCGGGGCGACCTTGCCGACCTCGGAGTCCTCGGGCTTCGCGTTCGCCGCGCGGGCGGCGGTCCCGTAGACGGTGTTCGCGTACTTCTCCGCGATCTCGTCCATCAGGGCCTTCTTCCGCTCGGCGTCGCTGTCACCGAGGATGGTCGCGGCGAAGTAGAGCGAGGCGGCCTTGGCGTCGTCGGACTTGGCCGACGCGGCCGCCTTCTCGAGCATGGCCACCGAGGCCTCCGCGCCGACGTACTTCTTATTGGCGGCGAGGCTCTTGATCGCGCTGGTGAACCACTCGGCGTCGGCGTGGTCGTCGATCAGGGTCTGGTACAGGGGCGTGAGCACCTTGCCCCGGTCCTTCGAGCGGACGTCGCGGTTGTCCTTGATGTGCTGGACGAGCCACAGGGTGGCGCGGCCCTCGCCGCTGGCCGACATCGCCTCGAAGCGCGGCCAGAAGCGCTTGATGGGCGAGTTGGCGCGCAGGTCCCGGCGCTCGGCCTTGTCGGCGGCCTTCAGCTGGGCGGTGTGCTCGACGAGCGCCGCGTCGAACTCCTCGGACAGGGCGGAGAAGTCGTCGACCGCGGCGGCGATGGCCGGCGGGGTCGGCGCCGTCTCCGCGACGGGCGTGGCCGCGTAGGCGACCATGGGAATCAGCGCGACTCCCAGGATGGACTGGAATCTCATGGAGGTTGGCCTCGGAAAGGGGTCGCCCGAGGGTACCCGAATCGACTGGCCCCGGCGGCCTCCGCAGGGGATGTCCACGGTCCCCCGCCCCCACCTCCGTAGGGGTTTTGTACGGCCGCGGCCCGCTCAGAGGCGCTCGGCGGCCAGCCGGTTCACCAGCTTGCCGTCCACCACGTCCCGGTGGCTCGCCATGACGGCCTTCATCACCTTGCCGATGTCGCACTTCTCGGCCGCGCCCGTGTCCGCGATCGCCTGCTCCACCAGCGCCGCGGTGGCCGCCTCGTCGAGCATCTGGGGCAGGTAGCCCTCGAGGACGCCGATCTCGGCCTCCTCCTTCTCGGCGAGGTCGAGGCGCTCCGCGCCCCGGTACTGCTCGGCGCTGTCCTTCCGCGACTTCACGCCACGCCTGACCACGGCCATCACGGCCGCCTCGTCGAGGTCGCTGCCCCGCTCGATGCGCTCGTTCTTCAGCGCCGCGATCAACATGCGAAGCGTGTCTCGCCGCAGGGCGTCCCCCGCCTTCATGGCGGCCTTCAGGTCGTCGTTGATGGTCTGCTCGAGCGACATGTCATTCCTCCTCGGGCCCGTCTTCGGCCGGCGCGTCCTCGTTCTGGGGCGGGGTCGTGCCCTCGGCGGGCTCACCGTCGCCAGCGGCCCCGTCGGCGCCCGGCTCCTCCCCCTCGTCCGCGAACCGCTCCAGGTCGGCGCTGGAGATGATCTCCACCGACACGAGCTTGTCCCCGTCCTTCAGGTTGACCAGGCGCACGCCCTGGGTGTTGCGGCCCACGGTGGAGATGTCGGCGATCGCCGTCCGGACGATCATCCCGCTCTCGGTGATGAACATCGCCTCGTCTTGCTCGCGGCAGAACTTGGCCGTGATCACCTTGCCGTTGCGGTCCGTGGTCCGGATGTCGATGACGCCCTGGCCGCCGCGGCCCTTGATCGGGTAGTCGGACAGCGGGGTCCGCTTGCCGTAGCCGTTCACCGAGGCGGTCAGCAGGAACGCGTCCGGCTCGGCGACCACCATGCCGACGACCTCGTCGTCGCCCAGGAGCTTGGCGCCCTTGACCCCCCGCGAGGAGCGGCCCATGGCACGCACGCCGGCCTCGTCGAAGCGAATCGCGCGCCCCGACGCCATGGAGAGCATCACGGTGTCGCCCGGCTTGGCGAGCCGCACGCCGACCACCTCGTCGTCCTCGTCCACGAGGATCGCGCGGATGCCGCCCTTCTTCGGCCTCGAGTACGCCTCGAGCTTCGTCTTCTTCACGGTGCCCTTGCGGGTGGCGAAGACGATCGAGCGCTCGTCGTCGAACTCGGGGACGCGGAGGATCGTCCGGATCTCCTCGCCCTCGCGGAGCTGGAGGAGGTTGGTGATCGCGCGGCCCTTGGAGTTCCGGCCCGCCTCGGGCACCTGGAAGCCCTTCTTCCAGAACACCTGCCCGTAGTTCGAGAAGAACAGCAGGTAGTCGTGGGTCGAGGTGACGAAGAGCGACTTCAGGACGTCGCCCTCCTTCGCCTCCGAGCCGCGGATGCCGCGGCCGCCGCGGGCCTGGGTGCGGTAGGTGTCGAGCGGCATGCGCTTGACGTAGCCGTCCCGGGAGAAGGTCACGACGGTGAGGTCCTCGGTGATCAGGTCGGCGATGTCGACGCTGCCGTCGACCTCCTCCAGGCTGATCTCCGTGCGGCGCTCGTCGCCGTACTTCTCGACGACCTCCTCGAGGTCCTCGCGGATGATCTCGGTCACGCGCTCCGCGCGCTCCAGGATGTCCTTGAGGTCCGCGATGCGCGCCACCAGCTCGGCGTGCTCCGCCTCGAGCTTGTCCCGCTCCAGGCCGGTGAGCGAGCCCAGGCGCATGTCGACGATGGCCTGGCTCTGGCGCTCGGAGAGGCCGAACTCGGCCGCCAGCGCCTTCTTGGCGGAGTCACGGTCCGCGGAGCCGCGGATGATCTCGATGACCCGGTCGATGTTGTCGACGGCGATCCGCAGGCCGTCGACGATGTGCTTGCGCTCCTCGGCCTTGCGCAGGAGGAACTTCGTCCGGCGCCTGATGACGTCCCGGCGGTGGGTCAGCCAGGCCTCCATGAGCTCCCGCAGGGAGAGCGTCCGGGGCTGCCGGCGGTCGATCGCCAGGTTGATGATCGAGTAGGTGCTCTGGAGCGGGGTGAACTTCCAGAGGAGGTTGAGGACGACGTGGGGGTCCTCGCCCTTCTTCAGCTTCACCACGAGCCGCATGCCGTCGCGGCTCGAGTAGTCCGTCACGTCGGAGATGCCGGTGATCCGGCCGTCCTTCACGACCTGGACGATCTTCGCGATGATCCCGGAGTCCTGGCCGCCCTTCTTCGTCTGGTACGGGATCTCCGTGAAGACGATCTCGGTGTGGCTCTTCTCCTCCTCGAGGTGGTACTTGGCCCGCACGCGCACCAGGCCGCGGCCGGTGCGGTACGCCTGGACGATCCCGCTGCGGCCCATGATCGTGCCGCCGGTGGGGAAGTCCGGCCCGGGGACGAGGCTGAAGAGCTCGTCCTCCGAGAGGTCGGGGTCGTCGAGGAGCGCGATGAGGCCCGCGCCGATCTCGCGCAGGTTGTGGGGCGGCAGGCTCGTGGCCATCCCGACGGCGATCCCGTCGGAGCCGTTGCAGAGCAGGTTCGGGAAGCGCGACGGCAGCACGGTCGGCTGCATGCGCGTCTCGTCGTAGTTGGGCTCGAGGTCGACGGTCTCCTTGTCCAGGTCGGACAGGATCTCCATCGTGATGCCCGCCATGCGCGCCTCCGTGTAGCGCATCGCAGCGGGGGGGTCCGCGTCGATGGACCCGAAGTTCCCCTGGCCGTCCACGAGCGGGTAGCGCAGTGAGAAGTCCTGGGCCATACGGACCAGGGTCGGGTAGATGACCGACTCCCCGTGGGGGTGGTAGTTGCCGGACGTGTCGCCGGCCACCTTGGCGCACTTCCTGTACTTGGCCCGGGGGCTCAGGTTCAGGTCGTTCATCGCCACCAGGATGCGCCGCTGGGACGGCTTCAGGCCGTCGCGGACGTCGGGGAGGGCGCGCGAGTGGATGACCGAAAGGGCGTACGTGAGGTACGACTCTTTCATCTCACGCTCGATGGAGCGCGGGGTCGTGTTGCCCCCGAACTGGGGTGCTTCCGTGTCGGTCATGGGTGGTCCCGGGAGGGTGTCTCCCCGGCCCCTTCGGGCGCGGCGGAGAGAGCGGGCCTGGGGGCGTCCGAAGGGGCGCCCGGCGAGGCCACCATTATCCGCCCTGAGAGGGCGCTCGGCTAGGCCTCAAGGGCCTTTCCATGGGCCCTGAGGGCGGATTCCGCGCGTTTCGCGACCCGGCCGGCAGGGGCGCTCCAGCGCCTCCTCGGAGGGTCGCTCGAGGGGGTCGTCGGCGGCGTCCGTCAGGTCGCGCCGGGACTCCGTCGGGAGGGCCGCTCGAGCGCCCTCCCGGGCGCTCGCGACCGCGCGATCTCAGACGGTCCGGAGCGGGGTGTCCGCCAGGTCACCGGGGAGCCAGAGGCCGGCCTCGGTGGCCACGCCGTCCACCAGCTCGAGGCCCACGGGCTCGAAGGGCTGGGACTCCACCTCCACGTCCCGCGGGGCGCTCTCCCACAGGTGCCACGCCTCGGCCTCCGCCCAGGTCGGGAGCACGACCTCGCCGTCGGGGACGAGCTTGTCGGTGGTGGCGAGCACGGTGGTCTGGACGCCGAGCTCGCGGGCCCGCTCCACCAGGGCGGTGGTCCCGACCCGGCCGAGGAACTCGCCGCGGCCGAGGGCGTCCGTCCCGAGCCAGAC
>JASFWR010000061.1:0-13294 GCA_050049155.1 Planctomycetota bacterium
GCTCCTGGAGCAGCGCGAGGAGGGCGGCCTGATGGGCGGCATGTGGCAGTTCCCGACGGTGGAGGTGACCTCCTCCGGCCTCTTCCCCGAGGAGCTCGCCCCCGAGCTGGCGCCCGCGGTCGAGCCCGAGCACGACCTGATCGCCCTGTCCCACGGCATCACCCACCACCGGATCCGCGCGCGGGTCCGCGCGGCGCGGCTCGCGGGCGACGGCGGCCGCGCCGGCGCCTGGTTCGCGCCGGCCGAGGCGGCGGACCTGGCGCTGACCGGGATGGCGCGCAAGGTGGCCGAGCGTCTCGCCCCGGAGCGCGACCCGCTGTTCGACCGGGGCTGACCTCGAATCGCCGTTGCCTTTGGGCTCCGGGGGGTAGGGTCCGCTAGCCTTGGCCGCAGCCCATGTCGCAGCCCGACCCCAGCCAGAATCGAGACGGCGTCACCATCGTCGTCCCCGCGTACGACGAGGAGAACGGCATCGAGGGCGTCGTGGAGCGCCTCACGGAGCTCGACCTCGGACGGCCGACGGAGATCCTCGTGGTCAACGACGGCTCCAGCGACGGCACCGCGGACGTGCTCGCGCGGCTCGAGCCCCGCTTCGAGACCCTCACGGTGCTCAACCACCGGGCGAACAAGGGCTACGGGGCCGCCCTCAAGACCGGCATCCGCGCCGCCGCCCACCCGATCATCGTCATCACCGACGCGGACGGGACCTACCCGGAGGACCGGGTGGTGGACCTGCTCGCCCGGGTGGACGACGGGGCCGAGATGGCGGTCGGGGCGCGTACGGGCGCCGACGTGCACATTCCCTGGCAGCGCCGCCCCGCGAAGCGGATCCTGCGCGGGATCGCCGCCTACCTCGCGGGTGAGCCGATCCCCGACCTGAACTCGGGCCTGCGCGCCATGCGCCGCGACCTCTGCCTGCGGTACGAGTCGATCTTCCCCAACGGCTTCAGCTTCACGACCACGATCACCCTCGCGTCCCTCACCAACGGGCACCGAGTGGACTACGTGTCGATCGACTACGCGCAGCGGGCGGGGAGCTCGAAGATCCGGCCGATCCGGGACACCGCCGGCTTCCTGGCCCTGATCATCCGGACCGTCGTCTACTTCAACCCCCTCAAGGTCTTCTACCCGCTCGGCGGGCTCGTCGCCGTGCTCTTCACGGGGTCGCTCTTCTACGACCTCTTCCTCGTGGAGGACGGCGCCAACCTCGGGGACAAGACCGTCCTGCTCTTCGTGGCCCTGGTGCAGACGTTGACCCTCGGGCTGGTGGCCGACCTGATCGACAAGAAGTCCCGCCTCGGCGGGCCCCCGCGCGCATGAGAACCCTCCCGGCCCTCCTCGCTCTCGCCCTCGCGGCCCTCGCGCCCACCGCCTCGGCCCAGACCTTCGAGGAGCTCCGGGACCGGATCACGTCCGAGCGGGACGGGATCGAGGACGGCGAGCTGCGCACCCTCGCGGAGTTCGAGACCCGGGAGGCCATGGAGGCCCTGGTGGAGGCGTACGACCTCTTCGCGAGCGCCTTCCGGCGGCGCGAGGTGGTGATCGAGCTGAAGCGCTTCGACGACCACGAGGACTCCTTCCAGCCGGCGCTCGAGAAGCTGATGAACGCGGCGGTGGGGGACCCGGTCCTCGAGGTCCGCGCCGCGGCGCTGGAGAGCCTGGGGCGCTGTGTGCAGAACGGGCCCGCGTTCCTCGCGCTCATCGTGGAGTCGGACGCCGACGACAGCGTGCGCGAGCGTGCCATGGAGCTGCACGTGCGCCTGAGCGGGGACTCCAGCGACGGCTGGTACCGGAAGATCTACGAGCGCTCCCTCGGCAGCGTCGAGCAGGAGCTGCGCGAGGGCGACTCGAAGAAGCGCAAGGGCCGGCGCCGCAAGAAGGACGAGGAGGAGGCGGAGGAGAAGAAGCCGATCGTCTGGCCCACCCAGCGGCTGCGGGCCACGGCGATGGCGGCCATCGTGGAGTCCCTCTCCGTGGAGGACCTGACCGCGGCCGTCGAGCGGGACCGCAGCGGCGGGGTGCGCCGCGCGGCCCTCGAGGAGCTGGCCCGGCGGCGGGACCGGTCCGCCGTGAAGTACGCCGAGACCATCTTCGGGCGCCCGGACTTCCCGCCCCTCGACCGGGCCCTGGCGGCCGACATCCTGCTGGACGAGCGGGGCACGGACTTCGCCGACGAGCTCATCGACGTGGCGCTCAAGGCGCCGACGCCCCAGGCGCTGCGGGCCCACATCGCGGGCCTCCTCGTCGGGCTCGACGACGAGGGCGTGGAGAAGAAGCTGGTGAAGCTCGTGGGCAAGGGGAAGGCCGCGCAGAAGGTCTTCGCGCTCCAGGCCACCGCCAAGGTGCGCGACCCCAAGTTCACGAAGAAGATCCGCAAGGGCCTGCGGGACAAGCAGGAGCCCGTGGTGGTCGCGACCATCGACGCGCTGGTCGAGCGGCGGGACAGCGAGTCCCTCGAGGACCTGGAGAAGCTCTTCGAGAAGACCAAGCTCTCGGGCGTCCGCGCGGCGGCCCTGCGCGGCCTCTCGGCGCTCCACGACGGCGAGAACTCCTGGGTCGTCCGGCTGCGTGAGCTGACCGCGAGCGAGGACCTGGACCAGCGCAACACGGCGCTCGCGGAGCTCGGTCGCCTCGGGCGGCGCGACAACGAGCTGTTCCTGGAGAAGCTCTCGGACCCCAACTGGTCCACGCGCCTGATCGCCCTCGGGGCGCTGGAGAGGCTCCGGGACCCCCTCGCGGTCGGCCCGATCATCGAGCAGATGAAGGAGGAGCAGGGGCGCATGTCCATCGAGTTCGGGGAGGCGCTCTTCCGCCTGACCGGGCAGCCGTTCGGCGCGCGCGCCAGCGCCTGGGCGGCCTGGTACGGCTCGATCCAGATCGGGGACCTCCGGATCATCCCCGAGGACGAGCTGGACGACCTGGTGGCCGCGAGCGAGGAGCGCAAGCTCCGGCAGATCTCGAGCGCGGCGTTCTTCGGCGTCCGGATCGAGTCCCAGCGGGTCCTCTTCATCATCGACGTCTCGGGCTCCATGAACGAGCCCATGCGCGCGAGGTACGTGGGTGAGCTCGGCCCGCCGCGGATCGACGTGGCGAAGGAGGAGCTCGTCAAGGCCGTGCAGTCCCTCGACCCGGGCGCCCTGTTCAACATCGTCGCCTTCTCCGGCGGGGTGGACAGCTGGCTGGAGGACGGGGTCGTCGGGACCGACGACTACTCTCGTGAGGACGCGCAGGTCTACATCGAGCGCCTCGGCGCCGCGGGCGGGACCAACCTCTACGGGAGCCTGGAGTTCGCCTTCGAGGACCCGGACGTGGACACGATCTTCCTGCTCTCCGACGGGGAGCCGTCGGTGGGGGACGTCATCGACCCCCAGCTGATCCGGGAGGCGATCGCCGAGCGCAACGAGACGCGGGGCGTCGTCATCAACACCATCGCCATCGGCGCGGACCTCGAGGTGCTGGAGTGGCTGGCCGAGGACAGCGGCGGGACCCACGTGGCGCTCGACTAGGGGCCCCGACTTGAAGCTCCTGGTCTCCCTCGTCGTGGCGATCGCCGCGGTCGCGCTGCTCTTCGCGTGGGGCGACGTGGAGGCCGGCGACGTGGTGGAGGCGGTGCAGGGCGCGGACCTGGGCCTCGTGGCGCTGGCCTTCGGGATCCAGGGCCTGATCTACGTCTTCCGCGCGGTCCGGCTCCGGCTGCTCCTGCGCGAGGCGGGCGGGGCGGACGTGTCCGTCGGCGGGCTGACCGCCGCCTCCGCGGCGTGGATCCTCGACAGCCACGTCCTGCCGGCGAAGGTCGGGGAGGCGAGCCTGGTGCTCCACCTGTCCCGGGTCGGCGTCCGGCCCGAGCATGGCCTCGTGGGGCTGGTCGTGTCCCGGCTCCTGGACCTCGCGACCCTGTTGCTGGTGCTCGGCGGGGCGTGCCTGGTCATGGGCGGGGCCGCCGCTCACCCCACTGCGCCGTGGCTGGAGTCGCTCGGGCTGTCGTCCCTCGCCGCGGCCGTGGTCCTCGCCGTGGTGCTGCTGCGCGGGGAGCACCTGACGCGCGCCGCGCGCGGCCTCTCCTCGCGCGTCCTCCCGGGCGCTGTGGCGCGCCGCGCCGGCGGCTTCCTCGGGCGGGTCGAGGAGGCGCTTCGCATCCTGCCCCGCGTCGCCCTCCTCAAGGCCGCGCTGCTGAGCCTCCCCGTCTGGGCCTGCGTCCTCGGGGTCTACGGCGCCCTCGGCGTCGGCGTCGGGCTCTCGGGCCTCGCGCCCGCGGACCTGGTCTTCGGCGCGAGCCTCGCCATCCTCGGGGGCCTCGTCCCGGTCAACGGCTTCCTCGGCTTCGGGATGCTGGACATGGGCTGGGCGTGGGGCTTCGCCGCGGTGGGGGTCCCGGAGAGCGACGCGGTCGCCACCGGGCTCGCGTTCCACACCCTCTACATCGTCGGCGTCGGCGTGCTCGGGGCCGTGGGGCACGCGCGGCTCGCCGCCAGGGGCCGCTGACGGCTCTCCCGGCCCGCGCTCGCCCGGGAGCGGTCCCAGCAGCGCGTCCGGCTCCGGGGGGAGCCTCCGCGGCGCCCGCCTCCGGCCAGCGAGGGGGCCCGGCGGCTTCATCCGAGGGGCGGAGCGGGTAGGTTTAGGCGGCCGATCCCCCGAGACGTCTCGAGCCCGCCCGCCCCTCGAATGACCCTCCGCGCTCCCCACGCCGCCCTCTTGCTCTCCGGACTCGTCGCCCTCCTCGGGTGCGGCGGGCCGGAGCCCGTCGATCCCGTCCAGCCCCGCGACCCCGAGGGCATGGCGCCCCTGGTGGGGGAGCTGGTCCGTCAGACGATCGCCCAGGTGGAGGCCAGGCCCGACAGCGCCGAGCTCCACGGGCGGCTGGGCCTCGTCTACGAGGCGAACGCCATGCAGCGCGAGGCCGCCGAGGCCTACTCGGTGGCGATCCAGCTCGACCCGTCGAAGCCCGTCTGGACCCTGCGCCGTGGGATCACCCTCCTCAGCCTCTCCGAGACGGAGGAAGGGCGGCGGCTGATCCTCGAGTGCGAGCAGCGGATGCCGGAGAGCGCCGCCGTCCACCATCGCATCGGGTACATGCACCTCGACGACGGGGACCCGGAGGCGGCCCTCGAGAGCTTCCGCGTGGCCTCCGCCCTGGGCTGGGCCGCGGCGCAGCCCTTCATCCAGACGTCCATCGGCGAGGCGCTGGCGGCGGGCGGTGATGCCGAGGCCGCGCTGGAGCCTCTGGAGCAGGCGCTCGAGGGGGCGCCGACCTACAAGGTGGCCCACTACGCCTACGGCCTGGCGCTGCGTGACCTCGGCCGCATGGAGGAGGCGGAGCGGGAGCTCCAGCTCGGGCTCGACGCCGAGCGCGTCCTCGTCCCCGACAACTCCGACTCGGAGATCGCGGACCTCAAGCGGGGCTTCGCCGACATGCTCCAGCGGGCCGAGGACGAGGCGATCAAGGGCAACCCGGGTCGCGCGAAGCGGATCTTCGAGGACCTCCTCCGCGCGTTCCCCGGCGACCCGATCGTCCTCAACAACTACGCCGGGGTCTACCTGACCGAGGGCGACTGGGAGCAGGGCCTTGCGCTGATCGACCAGGCCCTCGAGGGCGGCTCGCGGCAGTTCGGGCTCTTCGTCAACCGGTCGCGGGCCCTCCGCGGGCTCGGGAAGCTGGTGGAGTCGCGGGCGGCCGCGGACACGGCCATCGGGATCTCGCCGGAGATCTTCGAGGGGCACATGGAGCGGGCGAGGACCTGCCTCTCCCAGCGCGACCTCGTGAACGCTCGGGAGAGCCTGCGGCGGGCCATCGCGCTCAACGACGAGGACCCCAGCGCCTACCTCATGCTGGCCGAGGTCTGCACGCGCCTCGGCTTCGTGGGCGAGGCCTGCGCGGGCTTCGAGCGCGTGACCGAGCTGCGCCCTGGGCTGCTGCCCCCCCGCGTCAACGCGGCCAGGCTCTACCTGGAGGCCGGCCAGCTCGCGAACGCCGAGCGCGCCCTCCGGGGCGCCGAGGAGATCGCCCCCGCCTTCGACGCCGAGGCCCAGGAGCGGGTCCGCCTGCTCCGCGCCAAGCTCGAGACCCAGCGGAACGGAGGCGCGAGGTGACCTCTCGCCCCGAAGTTCCGGCGGCCCCCGCCGGTCCCTCCCGCGATCGGGCCTGGGCCGCGGCGCTCCTAGGCCTCCTCGCCGCCTGCGGCGGCGGCGCGGCGCCCTCCGACGGGGAGGACGCGGAGGGCTCGGTCTGGTTCGAGGAGATCACGGACGCCAGCGGCGTCGTGTTCGAGCACTCGGCGTTCCGCGAGCAGAAGTACTGGATGCCCGAGATCCTCGGGGCGGGCCTCGCCCTCTTCGACCACGACGGGGACGGGGACCTGGACCTCTACTGCGTGCAGTCCGGGGACTACGCCGATGAGCCCGCGGCCCGCCCGGGCAACCGGCTGTTCCGGAACGACGGGACGGGCCGCTTCGAGGACGTGACCGAGGGCTCCGGCGCCGACGACCGCGGGAACGGGCGAGGGGTCGCCGCCGCGGACTACGACGGGGACGGGGACCTGGATCTCTACGTGACGAACCTCGGGCCCAACGTGCTCCTGCGCAACGACGGGGGCGGCCGCTTCACGGACGTGACCGCGGCCGCGGGCGTGGGGGACGAGGGCTGGGGGGCGAGCGCGGCCTTCTTCGACGCGGACCGCGACGGGGACCTGGACATCTTCGTGACCAACTACGTGGCGTGGTCGCCGGCGATCGTCCTGCCCTGCACGGGCCCGAGCGGGCAGCCGGACTACTGCAACCCGACCAACTACAGCGCCCCGGCGAAGGACGTCTTCTACCGCAACGAGGGGGACGGCACCTTCACCGACCGCTCCGTCGAGGCGGGGATCCACGCCGCCTTCGGCAACGGCCTCGGGGTCGCGGTGGACGACTTCGACGGGGACGGCTGGCAGGACGTGTACGTGGCGAACGACGGCACGCCGAACCAGCTCTGGATCAACCAGAAGGACGGCCGCTTCAAGGACCGCTCCCTCCTGTCGGGCTGCGCGGTCAACATGAATGGCGCGGTGGAGGCCGGCATGGGCGTGGCGGCCTTCGACCTCGAGAACGACGGGGACCCTGACCTCCTGATGACGCACCTGCGGACCGAGAGCCACACGCTCTACGTGAACCGGCGCGGCGTGTTCCAGGACCGGACGGTCAAGGCGGGGCTGCAGGGCGCCTCGCTCATGTTCACGGGCTTCGGCATGGGCCTCGCCGACTTCGACCACGACGGGGAGCTGGACGCCTACGTCGGGAACGGGCGGGTCGGGCGCTTCTCCAGCTGCTTCGACGACTCCCGTCCTTACGCCGAGCCCAACCAGCTGTTCCGGGGCATGGGCGAGGGGCGGTTCGAGGAGGTCATGCCCCGCGGCGGGGTCGCGGACGCCTACCTGGGGGCCACCCGCGGCCTGGCGCTCGGGGACATCGACGGCGACGGTGACGTGGACCTCGTGATCTCCGAGAACGGCGACCGGGCCCGCGTGCTCCGGAACGTGGCCGCCGAGGGGCAGTGGGTCGGCTTCCGCGTCGTCACCCCCGCGGGCGAGCCCGTCCGGGACGTGATCGGCGCTCGCCTCGAGGTCCGCTTCGGCGAGCAGACCCGCTGGCGGACGGTCACGGGGGCGTACGGCTACTGCTCCGCCAACCAGATTGCCGCGCACGTCGGCCTCGGGGGCGCCTCTTCGGTGGACTCGGTGACGGTGCACTGGCCCGATGGCGGGACGCCGGAGACCTTCGGCCCGTTCCCGGCGGGGGCCACCCACGTGCTCGTGCGCGGGAGCGGCGTCGCCCCCGGGTCGGCCATCCCGAAGTGATCCCGCCAGCAGCGGCGCCCCGCCAACCGCGCGGAGGTGCCGCGCGTAGGCCGCCGCGGGCCCGCGAACTTGGCCCCGCGCCGGCGTTCGGCCCCCGCCGGCGGGATAGACTTCGGTCCGCCCCGGCGCCGAACCCTCACCACGACCGAGCATCGTGCGACGACCCGAAGACCCCAGCCCCTCGCGGGCGCGGCTCAAGGCCGCCCTCCTCACCCTCGCGGCCGCCGTCTCAGGCTGCGGCGGCGGCCAGCCCGCCGACGCCCCCGAGGCCGCCGGCGCCCTGTTCCGACTCCTCGAGAGCGCCGCCGAGGCGGCGCCCGCGGACCGGGCGGTGGAGCGGCTCATGGGCGTCCGGATCGAGCGCAAGGACCGCAAGAACCCGCCGGTCACCGGCATCGGGACGGGCGGGACCCTGGTGACCCTGGTGCGGCCCCTGGGCCGGAGCGAGGACCAGAAGGACTTCCTCCCCGCCTTCGTGGTGCGCGGGCAGGGCGCGAAGGCGATCACCTACAAGGAGGACTTCGAGCGGGACGCGGCGACCACCGTCACCGCCTTCATCTCCTGCTACGGGGAGGGGACCGAGCGGGCGCGGGTCGCCCTGCTGGACCAGGACGGCAAGGCCGTCGAGCGCACCGAGTGGACCCAGTTCGACCGCCGCCGCGAGCCCCGCGTGCTCGAGTTCCCGCTCGCGGAGCCGGCGCGCCGCGGCCAGACCATGAGCGGCGTGGCCCTGGAGTTCGAGGGGCGCGGCGCGCACGGTGCGCTGATCGCCATGGACGTGCTCCGCAGCCCCGTGGGCGCCGCGATGCCCGAGGTGGGCGTGGCGCCGGCGGTGTTCGTGGCCGGCGACCAGTCCAGGACCTCAGCCGGGCTGGTGGAGGGGTCCGCCTGGAGCGCGGGCTTCGAGACGCCGGGCAGGTCCCGGATCCACCTCTCCCTGCATTGGCCCTTCGCCGTGCGCCGGGGGGGAGAGCGCCCGGAGGTCACCGTCCGGGCCGTGGGACCCGCGGGCAGGGTCGAGGAGCGCTTCCGGGTTCCCGTGGAGGCCGAGGAGGGCTGGGTGGACATGGACCTGGACCTCGGGGCCATCGGCGAGGGCGCGGCCACCCTCGAGCTCGAGGTGGACGACGGCGGCGACGACGGGCGGACGGCGGCGGTCCTGCTGGGGGACGCCGTCATCACGAGCCCGTCCTCTGCCGCGCGGACCGTGCTCCTCATCACGTCGGACACCCACCGCGCCGACCACCTCGGCGTCGCCTTCACGCGGCCCATGGTGGACACGCCCGCGCTCAACGCCCTCGCGGAGCGGGGGCTGTACTTCACCGACTGCCAGTCCACGACCAACGTCACCAACCCGTCCCACGTCTCCGTGATGACGGGCATCCACCCGCGCGACCACCAGATCGTCGACAACACGACGGTCCTCTCCTCGCAGGTGGAGACCCTCGCCGAGGCCTTCCAGGGCGCCGGCTACCGGACCTTCGCCGCCATCAGCACGCAGCACCTGGGTCCGAACCAGTCCGGGCTCGGGCAGGGGTTCGACCGCTTCGACGCGACCGAGGACTTCAAGCGCCGCGGCGAGGAGGCCATCGAGAGCGTGCGCGACTGGATCGTGGAGTCGGAGGGCGAGCCCGTCTTCGCCTGGATCCACATCTTCGACGCCCACGCGCCCTACGAGCCGCCGGGCGGCGTGAGCGCCGAGTACTACAGCGGCGGGGACCCCCGGGACCCGGCCAAGAACCTGGGCGTGGGGGACGTCGAGGTCCCCAGCTGGATCGTCCGCGAGAAGTACACCGACGCCGACTACGTCAGCGCCCTCTACCGCGGCGAGGTGGACGGCATCGACGCGTCCCTGCGCGACCTGCTGGAGCTGCCCCGCATGCGGGAGTCCTGGGTCGCGTTCACCTCGGATCACGGCGAGAGCCTCGGCACCAAGGGGATCTGGTGGGACCACGCGGGCCTCTACCTCCCCAACCTCCAGGTCCCCCTGATCGTCGCGGGGCCCGGGGTCGAGGCGAAGCGCGTGGACCTCGCCGTCCAGCAGGTGGACGTCGGGCGGACGCTCCTCGGCCTCGCCGGGGTCGAGACCGACTTCCCCGGCCGCGACCTCGTGGAGGTCGTCCGGGAGGAGCCCGGGGACGAGCCTCGCTTCTCGATCTCCGCCCACGGCCTCCAGGCGGGCATCAGCGCCGGCGACTGGTACCTCTCCCTGGACCTGCGGTCCTTCGTGTCGAGGAAGGTGGCCGAGCCCTGGGAGAAGGGGCGCGTGCAGCTCTTCGACCGCCGCAACGGCGTCGACGACTCCACGGACGTGCGCGAGCAGCACCCCGACCGCGCGCGGGCGCTGCGCGCGGCGCTCATCGAGTGGCTCGGCCGCGGCACGTCCGCGGGCCTCGGGAGCGCCGTCGACCTCTCGGCCCAGGCGGCGGCCAACCTCGAGGAGTTGGGGTACGGCGGCTACACCGAGCGCTCGGACTCCACCTGGTGGAGCGAGGAGGGCGTGGACGAGGCCTGGCTCAGCCCCTTCGAGGACTGACGTTCCCGGGCGCGGGAGCCTCGACAGGAGGGGCTCCGCGGGGGATGCTCGGGTCCATGACCGCTCCCGACCCCTCGCCCCCGACCGAGCCCCGCAGGGGCGCCCCCGACGGCGGCCGCCGCGTGGGCCTCGTGGTCGAGCTTCGCCCGGAGATGGAGGCGCGCTACCGAGAGCTCCACGCGGACCCCTGGGCCGGCGTCCTGCGGCGGATCACGGACTCGAACATCCGCGACTACTCCATCTACCTCGCCCGCGTGCACGGCCGGCTGCTCCTCTTCAGCCACTTCCGCTACGTGGGCGACGACCTGGAGGCGGACCTGGCCCGGATCGCCGCGGACGAGGAGACCCGGCGCTGGTGGCGGGAGACCGACCCCTGCCAGATGGTGCTGCCGGGGACGCCGGAGGGGGAGCAGTGGCTCCCGGCGGAGGAGGTCTTCCACCATCCCTGAGGGGCGCGCTGGCGCGCGCCCGGCCGGAGGCGTGGCCTCGGGGCGGGACTCATGGGCGCCGGACCTGCCCGGCCCGACCGCCAGGGAGCTGGCGGAACGAACGAGCCCTGCACCCCGTCCGGGGTGCAGGGCTCGTCCTGTGGGGGCGCGCCGCCTTCAGCGGCCTCGGCGCTCAGCGTCGCTTGGACTCCTTGAGCTTCTCGATGGCGGCCCGCGCGTCGCGCTCGGCCGCCGTGCCCTTGTGCTTGTCGCGGACCTTCTCGAGCTCCTTCTTCGTGCGCTCGTAGCGCGAGCTCTTGATCGGACCGGCGATCAGCTTGGCGACCTTCTCCTGGGCCTTGAGGATGGCCTGGGCCTCCTTGTCGCCCTTGAGCTCCGCGAGGATGGCCTCCACGCGCTCGCCGCCGGACCAGACCTTGATGGCGTCCTCGAGGGACTCGCCCAGCTCCTGGACCCGGAGCCAGTCGCCGTCCTCGGCGGCCTTCTCCATGGAGGCGAGCCGGCCGTCGGCCATGCCCACCACCGCGGCCGCGATGTCGGGGTGCTCCTCCTCGATCTTCGCGGAGGCCTTGATGGCGTCACCGAGGTTGCCCTTCCGGAGCGCCTTGGCGACCTTGCTGCACGACTTGGGCCAGTCGTACATGGGGGTCTTCAGCGCGCCCTCGAGCAGGGGCTTCAGCAGCGCGCCGTTGATGCGCGACGGATGCCCCGACCAGGCGATGTTGCCCTGGGGGTCCACCACGACGGCGGAGGGGAAGCCGCGGGCGCCGACGGCGCGCATGAGCTTCTTGGAGTGGTCGAAGGCGTAGGCGTAGCGGGCGCCTTGCTCCTCGATCCAGGGGTCGGTCTGACTCTCGCTCTCGCTGGCAACGCCAACGACGGTCAGGCCCTCGTCCTCGAACTCGTCCATGAGCTCGTTGAGGTGAGAGACCTGGCCGCGGCAGGGGCCTCACCAGTACTCGAAGAACTCGATGACGACGACGCGGCCGAAGAGGTCCTCGAAGGACTCGGCCTCGGTCTGCTTGAACTTCTCCAGTTCCGGCTTCGGGAGCGGGTCCCCGACGCCCGCCGCAGGGAGGAGCGGCAGGGCCAGGGACGCCCCGAGAGCCAGCGCCGGGAGCGCAGCGGGCAGGAGCGAGATGGCTTTCATGGTGGATCGTTGGATCGGGTCGGAGGCCGGGCGGGACGGAGGGTCCCGGCGGTCGTTCCGGGGGGCAGCCCTGCGAGTCGACGGCCTCGACGAGCCCGGTGGGCCCGCCGCGGGTCGGGCGCCTCTCGACGGCGCCAGGCTGCTCGCCCACTATGGGTCCGCCGCGACGTTGGGGGAATCCCCATGTCCCCATCTCTTACCGCGCTCTTCCCTGGCTCTCACTCCGACCACGCCCATGACGCTCCTCCTGAGCCTCGCCCTCACGCTCGCCGCCCCCGCCCCCGGCGTGGCCCAGCCGGTTCCCCGGCCCGGTCCTCCGGCGGCCCACGAGCGCGGACCCAACGTGCTCTTCCTCCTCGCGGACGACCTCGGGTGGATGGACGTGGGCTTCAACAACCCTGGGACCTTCTACGACACGCCCGCCCTCGACGCCCTCGCGGCCGGCGGCACCCGGTTCACCGCGGCCTACGCCGCGTGCCCGGTGTGCAGCCCCACGCGGGCCAGCATCATGACGGGCCGTCACCCCGCCCGGCTCGCGACCACCGACTACTTCGGCGCCCCCCAGCCCGACGGGATCCTCGCGGCGGCCGAGCGCCAGAAGAAGCCGGGCCGCTTCCAGAAGCTCCCCATGCTCCCGGCGCCCTACGTGGACCACCTCCCGCACGAGGAGGTGACCCTGGCCGAGGTGCTCAAGGGCGCCGGCTACGCCACCTTCTTCGCGGGCAAGTGGCACCTGGGCGGCGACGGCTTCGACCCCACGACCCAGGGCTTCGACGTCAACGTGGCGGGCAACCGCCGGGGCGGCCCGTACGGACCGGGGCGGTACTTCCACCCCTTCGGGATGCCGAACCTCGCCTCCGAGGAGGGAGACCACCTGCCGGCCCGGCTGGCGGACGAGGCCATCGGCTTCATCGAGGCGCACCGGGACGAGCCCTGGCTCTGCTACCTGAGCTTCTACTCCGTCCACACCCCGCTCATGGGGCGGCCGGACCTGGTGGAGCGGTACCGGGAGAAGAAGGCCCGGCTCGGGCTCGAGGCACGCTGGGGGAAGGAGGGTGAGCGCAAGGTCCGCCAGGTCCAGGAGCACGCGGTCTACGCGGCGATGGTGGCCGCCATGGACGAGGCCGCCGGGCGGGTCCTCGAGACCCTGGATCGGCTGGACCTCGCGGAGGACACCGTGGTGGTCTTCTTCTCCGACAACGGGGGGCTGTCGACGAGCGAGGGGCACCCCACGAGCAACCTGCCCCTGCGGGCGGGCAAGGGCTGGCTCTACGAGGGGGGCGTGCGGGAGCCGTGCGTCGTCCGCTGGCCCGGGCGCGTCGAGGCGGGC
>JASFWR010000062.1:0-13258 GCA_050049155.1 Planctomycetota bacterium
CTATGGACGACTGGACCCTCGCCGGCCTGCTCTACCTCGCGGTCGAGCTCGTCGGGATCGCGTCGGCGGTGCACGTGCTCCTGCAGGGGCGCACGCCCCAGGGGGCCATCGCCTGGCTGTTCTTCCTGGTGACCCTCCCGGTCGCCGCGGTCCCGCTCTACTGGGTCTTCGGCCCGCGCCGCTACGAGGGCTACCTGGGCGCCCGCCTCGAGGGGAACGCGGTGTTCGACCCCGTCGCCGAGCAGCTGCGCGCGTCCGGCGAGCGCTTCTTCGTGGACGAGCCCGAGCGGCCGGAGCTCCTCGTGGCCCTCGAGCGCCTCGTCCGGCTGCCCTTCCTGAGCCACAACCGGGTGGAGCTGCTCGTCGACGGGGAGCGCACGTTCGACGCCATCGTGGAGGCGATCGAGGCGGCGGAGCAGTACGTCCTCGTGCAGTTCTACATCGTCAGGGACGACGCCATCGGCCGCCGCCTGGCGTCCGCGCTCACCGCCGCCGCAGGCCGCGGCGTCGCGGTGCACTTCCTGTTCGACGGGATCGGCTCCGCCACCCTGGACGGCGCGTTCCTGAACCGGCTGCGGGAGGCCGGCGTGGAGGTCCACGCGTTCGCGACCGCCAGCCGGAGCCACCGCCTGCAGCTGAACTTCCGCAACCACCGCAAGGTGGTCGTGGTCGACGGCACGGCGGCCTTCACCGGCGGGCTCAACGTCGGCGACGAGTACCTCGGCGGTGACCCGCGCCTCTCCCCCTGGCGGGACACCTTCGTCCGCGTGACGGGGCCCGCGGCCCTGGCCGTACAGCTGTCCTTCCTCGAGGACTGGCACTGGGCCACCGACGAGCTCCCCGACTGGCGCTGGCAGCCCGTGGCCGCCCCCGACGGCTCCGACCGGTCGGTCCTCGTGCTCCCGACCGGGCCGGCGGACCCCCTGGAGTCCTGCAGCCTGATGTTCGTCGGGCTCATTCACCGCGCCAGGGAGCGGCTCTGGATCGCGACGCCCTACTTCGTGTTCGACCAGCAGATCACCTCCGCGCTCCAGCTCGCCGCCCTGCGCGGCGTGGACGTGCGCGTCCTGCTGCCCGCCGTCGCGGACCACGCAGCCACCCACTACGCCGGCTGGAGCTACTTCGACGAGGTGCTCGAGAGCGGCTGCCGGATCTTCCGCTTCACCGACGGCTTCTCCCACCAGAAGGTCGTGCTGGTGGACTCCGACCTCGCGCTGGTCGGGAGCGCCAACCTGGACAACCGCTCCATGCGCCTCAACTTCGAGCTCGGGGTGCTCGTGGAGAGCGAGGCCTTCGCCGGAGAGGTTGAGGCCATGCTGGAGGCCGACCTCGACCGGTGCGTCGAGGCCCAGGTGGGCGAGTTCGCGGACAAGCCCCTCACCTTCCGGCTCCTGGCCCGCCTCGCGCGCCTCTTCGCGCCGATCCTCTGAGGGCGCCGTCGCGCCCCCGAGCCGCGCCGCTATGCTCGTGCTCCCGACAGTCCCCGTCCCGAAGCACCGATCATGGCCGCCCTCTCCCCCACGCTCCTCCTCGCCGCCGCCCTCCCCCTCGCGGCGCCCACCGCAGCGGCGCAGGACGGCGCCGCCCCCCGCTTCGAGAACGGCGAGGCCCAGGTGGTCGACGCCTTCAAGGACCGCAAGGGCTGGGAGCAGTTCCACCTGTGGGTGGAGACCGAGTTCGACTCGGACGGGGACGGCATGAAGGACCGCATGCACGTGGACGTGACCGTCCCCGGCCAGTGCATGACGGAGGGGCTCAAGGTCCCGGCGATCTACAACACGAGCCCGTACTTCTGGGGCACCAGCGGCACCAGCGAGGAGTTCTTCTGGGATCCCGAGCACGAGCTCGGCGCCGAGCCGCCCGAGCGGCCGCACCCGCCCGAGATCCAGCGCAAGGACTTCCGCCCGCTCAACTCCACCCGGTACATCCGCCAGTTCGTGCCGCGCGGCTTCGCGGTGGTCCACTCCGCGTCACCGGGCACCGGGTACAGCCAGGGCTGCCCGACGATCGGGGCGGACAACGAGTCGCTGGCCCCGAAGGCCGTGGTGGACTGGCTGAACGGCCGCGCCAAGGGCTTCACCGCGGCCACGGGCGGCGACCCGGTGGAGGCCACGTGGTGCACCGGGAAGGTGGGGATGATCGGGACGTCGTTCAACGGCACGCTCCCGCTCGCCGCGGCGACCACGGGCGTGGAGGGCCTCGAGGCCATCATCCCCGTGGCGCCCAACACGTCGTACTACCACTACTACCGCTCCAACGGCCTCGTCCGGCACCCGGGCGGCTACATGGGCGAGGACATCGACGTCCTGTACGACTTCGTGCACAGCGGCGACCCGACGCGGCGGCCGTGGTGCAACGAGAACGTCCGCGAGGCGGAGCTCGAGGCGCAGCTGGACCGGGTGACCGGTGACTACAACGACTTCTGGGCCGGCCGCGACTACCTGAACGACCTCGACGGCGTCCGCTCGGCGGTTCTCATGGCCCACGCGTTCAACGACTGGAACGTCATGCCCGAGCACAGCGTCCGCATCTACGAGGCGCTGAAGGAGAAGGGCCTCCCGGTGATGTGCTACTTCCACCAGGGTGGCCACGGCGGGGACCCCCCGTTCTGGCTCGTGAACCGGTGGTTCTCGCGCTACCTGTACGGCGTCGAGAACGACATCGAGGCCGAGCCGCGGGCCTGGATCGTGCGCGAGTCGGACAAGCGCACCGAGCCGACGCCGTACCCGGACTACCCGAACCCGGACGCGGCCCTCACGACGCTCCACCCCTCGGGCAACGGCACCGCGGTGGGTCGCCTCGGACTCGAGGCCTCCCGGGGCGAGCAGGTCCTCGCGGACGCCCCGGAGACGACGGGCGCGGCCCACGCCATGGCCGGCGAGTCCAAGGGGCGCCTGCTCTTCGCCTCGCCGCAGCTCTCCGCTCCGGTCCACCTCTCGGGCCACTACGAGATGAAGATCCGCGTGGCGTCCAACAAGCCGGCCGCCAACCTGTCGGTCTGGCTGGTGTCGCTGCCCTTCGAGGAAGGCGCGACGATCAACGACAACATCATCTCCCGTGGCTGGGCGGACCCCCAGAACCGGAACTCCATGCGGGAGAGCTCACCGCTCGAGCCCGGTGAGTTCGTCGACCTCTCGTTCCGCCTGATGCCGGACGACCAGATCGTCCCCGCGGGCGAGCGGATCGGCCTCATGATCTTCGCCACCGACCCGGAGTTCACGCTCCAGCCCGACGCCGGCACCGAGCTCACCGTGGACCTCGCGGGGACGAGCATCGGCCTCCCCGTGGTGGGCGGCGCGGAGGCCCTCCGGGAGGCCCTCGGGCTCGACTAGCAGCCCCCGGCGGGGCGCCACATGTGGACCTCGTCCACCTGGCGCTCCCCCACCCGGACCGCCCTCGGCTCACGGCCCCAGGCCGTGAAGCCGAGGGACTCGTAGAGGCGACGGGCGCCCGGCGCCTCCACCGACACGGAGAGCTGCAGGACCTCGACCCCGTCCAGGCGCTCCCCGTGCTGGATCGCCGCCTCGAGCACCGCGCGGGAGAGGCCACGCCGGCGGTGGCCCGGGCGGGTGTAGACGCCCCAGATCGTGCACCGGTGCCGCATCTTCGCCCGCGTCTCGCGGTACAGGCCCGCCACGGCGCAGAGGGCGTCGGCGCCGTCCACCGCGCAGAACACCGCGCTCTCCTCTCCGGCGAGCCGCGCGGACATCACCGCGGGGTCGAGACACTCGTCGTCCGACGGATCCCCGAGGAACGCCACCGGCGTGTCCAGCAGCATCTCCCGGCGGAGCTCCACGTAGCGGGCCACGTCCGACGGCGTCAGCCGCCTGACCGCGTAGCCCTCGCTCACTCGTCCTCGAAGGTGACGCCGACCCGCGCCAGGTCGTCCTTCACCAGGTCGCGGATCGCCTCCGCGAAGACCCGGATCTCGTACTGGGCGTCGGGCTTCAGGCGCTGCTGCAGGAAGTGCAGCACGCCCTGGAGCGAGACGGTCCAGTAGGCCTGGGTGTAGAGGCTCTGCGGCAGGATCATGCGCGCGATCTCCTTCGCCACGCCGCGCTCGATGCGCGCCTCGTACCGCGCGAAGGCCTCCTCGCACTCGGCGAGCATCTGGGCGCGCTCGCCGGCGTGGTCGAAGTCCTCCGGGAGGTCGAAGGAGGCCTGCTTGTTCCCGTGGGGCGGGTTCGCCCGCATGACCGTGGGCACGTAGAACTCGGGGGTCCAGCGGACGTAGCGGCCGGAGACCTCGTTCCAGCTGCACCCCTTGTCGGTGTCGAACATCACGTCGAACACCTCGAGGCTGACCTCGGTGCCGTCGACCTCGTACGTGCGCCAGCCGCTGCCGACCTGGTACTTGAAGGCCTGGCGGAAGACGAAGAGCGGCGCCTTCCAGTGGAAGGTGAAGAAGGAGTGCCGGAAGGGCGAGGTGTGCCCGTGCTCCCAGAGGAACGACGTGAGCTTCTTGTCCTTCTCGTCGAACCCCTCCTTCTGCTTGTCGTAGGAGATCCGAGCGCTGTTGACGACCTTCAGGGCAGGGTCCTGCTCCATCCGGTCCACGAGCGCGACGAAGCCGATCCCGTCCCCGAGCGCATCGATCGCGCCTTCGGGACGGTCGAGTGCGGTGATGGCCATGGCCCGATGATAGGAAGTGCCGGGCGGGGCTCCCCCCTCGATCTGCCCGGAAGCGGCGCGCCACGGCGTCGCGCCTCCGCCGACCGCCGCGGGCGGCGGGGCCCCGGACCGGCCTCCGCGGCCGGGCCAGCGGCCGCGGCGTCGCTGGCGGGGGCCAGGGCACGGCGGGGCCAGCGCGACAAGATCAGCGAGGCCGGATCAGCGCAGCGCGGTCAGCGCCGCCGCGCCACCACCAGGGCGGCCCCGTACCCGTCCTGGAGTCGGAGCTCGCCGCCCTCGATCGTGTAGCCGCGGACCCCCTCCAGGGACCGGAGCAGCCGCTGCTCCTGGTCCATGAGCTCGGGGCGGCCGGCCATCCGGGTGGTCATGACGGGGGAGAGCGTGAGGCCCGACGCCGTCCGCTCGAAGGTGGCCCGTAGCCGGTTCACGCCGGTACTCCCCGAGAGCCCACCGTCCTCACCGAGGTCCAGCGTGACCTCCACCCCCGGGATCATCCCCGTGCCGCCGATCTCGGTCACGAGCCACGGGCCGACGGGAGACGACGCGGCACCCTCCGAGCCCGCGGGCGGCGTGGACGCGCAGGCCGTGAGGAGCGGCGAGAGGAGGGAGAGGGTCACGAGGAGCGCGAGGGTGCGGAGCGTGCTGGGCATGTTCAGGGCGGTGCTCGGGGGGGGGCGCGGGGCCAGGGGGACCTATCGTGACGATCGCCGGAGGGCCGCGTCCAGCGCCTCGAGCGCCCGCGCGGCCTCGTCGTCCAGCCGCGCCCACGGCCGCGCCCGGTCGGCCCAGGCACGCGCCGCCTCCACGGCTCCGTCGTACGAGGTCCTGTCCCCGCGGGCCAGGGCCGCCCGCCCGCGGAAGACCCGGCAGAGGGCCGCGAGCCGCGCCTCCGGATCGCGACGCGCCCCGGCGTCCGCGACGCCGAACTCCGCCTCGAGGACCGCCCGACCGATGCGCCCCTGGCGCCAGTCCACGAGCAGCACGGCCGCCTGCAGGGCCGCGCGGTCCCAGAGCCGTGCGTCCTCGGCGCCGCCTCCATCGACCCGCCCGAGGGCGGCGCGTCCGAGGGCCGCGCGCCCGAAGGTCAGGTCGCGCGCCGCGGGGCGCGAGCGCGGCTCCCCCTCCATGGCGAACAGGCCGCGCTCCAGGAGCTCCTCCGCCTCCTCCGCGGCGGCGCCCCCCCTGCGCGACAGCTCGCCGAGGGTCACGAGGAGGCGTCCGTCCACGGCGCAGGGGTCCCCTGGCGGGGGCGCGCCGGCTGTCCCGGGCTCGCCGGTCGGGAGGAAGGCCGCCGCCAGGGAGGGCAGCGCCTCCACCGCCGCGACCTCCGCGCTCCAGCGGAAGCGGACGTCGCCGAGATCCTCCCCCCGGAAGCGCCGCTCGATGTCGCCCGGCCCCGCTGCCGCGGGCCGACGCATGACGGCCGCGGCGAGCCGGCGAAGGGCGGCCTCGGCCTCGGCCCCGCCGCCAGGACGGACCGCCCGGCGGCTCACCCGGGCGGCGGCCACGAGGGCGGTCCCCCGCAGCTGCTCCAGCGCCTCCCGCTCCAGCTCCGGGACCTCCCCCACCGCGAGCCTGCGGTCGAGCTCGTCCACCAGGTCCAGCAGCCCCTCGAGGTTGGCGCCGCCGGGGAAGGCGGGGTCGGCCAGGGCCCGTACGGCGGCGACCGCCGCCTCCACGTCCATGAGGTCGGGGACGCCGCCCGCGAGGGGCGCGCGGATCAGCTCGAGCAGCGGCGGCCCGAGGGCTCGCCTCCCCATGACGCCCACCGCGAACTCCCGCTCCGAGGGGTCGCCCCCGGGGGCCGCGAGGCGGCCGAGGAAGCGAGCGACGGCGGGGTCGGCGGCGGCGGACCGGCCGAGGGCCTCGAGCCCGCGGGCTCGAAGGGTCCCGTCCACCCGCTCGTAGTCCGCCAGGACCCGCGCCGCCACGGCGCGGGCGAGCTCCAGGTCGTCCGGGTCCCCCTTGGAGAGCTGCAGCGCCGCCTCGTAGCGCACGCGGACCGGGGCGTCGTCGCCCACGAGCTGCTCCAGCGCGCGCCGGCCCCCGGCGGTGCGCTGGAGCAGGCCGCAGGTGACCTTCGGCAGCTGGGGCCGCGCGTCCTCCCGGGCGTCCGCGCCGTGCATGCGCCACATGGCCCGCCGCACGCCGTCCACAAGCGCAGGGGTCGCGGCCTCTCCCTCGACCCCTGCCAGCGCCGTGGCGAGCGCCGCGGCGCGGGCGTCGTGGAGGAGTCGCGCCGGGTACCCGCGCGCGGCCTCGATCCCCCGCAGCTCGTCCTCGAGGCCCCGCCGGAGCAGCGCGGCGACCTCGCCGTCCCCCGCGAAGGGCTCCAGCAGCTCGACCACGGCCGGGTCGCGACGGCCGGCCTCGCCGACGAGTTCCATCACCAGGTCCCGGAACGCGGGGACCGGCACCCCGCGGGGGAGCTGGCCGAGCCACCTCCCCTGCCGCTCGGTGAGGCGCCAGCCCGACGCGCGGACGTCCCCCTCGCGGTCGAACGCCGCGCGGAGCGCGGTCCAGGTGGCGGGCGACCTCGCCGCCTCGCAGAGCCAGGTGAAGGCGAGGCTCCGCACCTCCGCCAGCGGGTCGTCCAGGAGCTCCTCCACCAGGGGCAGGAGGGCGCGCTCCTCCTCCACCGTCAGGCGCCGCCCCACCTCCCGGGCCGCCACCTCGCGCACCTCGGCCCGCGGGTCCGCGAGCCAGGGCCTCGCGGCCGCGGCGGGCAAGGGGCCGGGCCGGTTGGCCACGACGCGCCAGACCTCCACCACGTCGGACGCGTCGAGGGCGGCCGCGCGGGCGAGGAGCTCGTCGAGGGACAGCGCCCACGCCGCGCCCCGCACGCAGCGCTGACGCGCCCGCGAGGAGAGCTCGCCCCCGTCCACGAGCCCCAGGAGCGCGCGTCCCAGGTCCGCGGACCCCGACCGCCGGGCGATGCGCTCCGCCCGCTCGTCCAGGTCCCAGTCGTCCAGGGGCAGGGCCAGCTCCCCGCGCATGACACCGATGGCCGCCGCCACGTCGGGCGCGGGCTCGAGGGGAGCCGTGTCGGGCGGCATCGCGCCCGACGCCACGAGGGCGAGGGCCTCCACCAACCCGCCTCCCGGCGAGCCAGCGGGGACCTGCTCGCGCAGGTACCCCACCGCGTCCGCCGAGACCGGCCGGTCGAGCCACAGGTCGAAGAGCTCCTCCAAGGCGCGGAGCGGCTCGTCCTCGAGGACACGGACCCTGGCCGTCAGCGCCGCCGCGGCGAGGGGGCGGGACCCGGCGCCGCCGCGGCCGAGCACGTCGCTCACCAGCAGGCAGGTCTCGTCGGTCAGCCTCTCCGCGCCCGCCACGTCCAGGAGGAAGGGCGTCAGCTCGGGGTCGGTCACGAGGGCGCGGGCGAGGCGCTCCAGCGCCGCGCGCCGCACCGCGTGGAAGGGCGACGCCAGCGCGCCGGCCAGGCGGCGCGCCAGGGCCGCGCCGTCCGGGCCCGCGTCGTGCACGCGGATCCGCGCGGCGAGGACCTCGGGGCGGAGGGCCGGGTCGAGGTCGGCCGGCCCCCCGGAGAGGAGCGCGCCGGCGCGCGCGGCGGCCTCGAGGGCGGCGACCTCCAGCACCCAGTCCGAGAGGCCGGGCCCGAGGAGCGGGGCCACGGTCCGCAGGAGCCGCTCGCGGGACGGCGCCCCGTCGTCCCCCATCGCCGCCACGGCGAGGCGACCGAGCTCCGCGGAGGCCGAGCGGAGGGCGACCTCACGGGCCACCGCGTCCGCGGGCTCCGGGTTCACGGGCTTCGTGTCCGTGATCATCGGGCCCGTGGCCTCCGGGTCCTGGGGCAGCCCCCCGGCCGGGACCGGTGACGGACTCAGGAGCGGACCCAGCGCGAGGGCGAGCGTGGCGATCATCCAGGGCGAGGTCAGTGCACCTCGAGGTGGCCGATCTCGACCCCGTCCCAGTTGCGCAGGGTGCGCTGGCGGTAGGCCTCGAGGGCCCGGGCCTCGTCCTCGCGCAGGAAGCCGAGGCGGGTGAGCAGGGCCACGACCACGGCGTGCAGCCCCCGCAGCCCGCCGTCGTCGATCTTGACGGCCAGGGCACGGTCGGCGCCGCGGACCCCGACCACGTAGATGGCCTCTGCCCCGATCTTCGGGAAGAGCCGCCCACCTGTGACCTCCACCAGCGCGGTGTCCAGCCGCCGTGACCGGCCGGCCAGGAGGACCGGGTAGCGGCGGACCGCGCCCATGATCCGCTCGCAGGCGCGCGCGCGCTCCGGCTCCATGCCGTCCGGCGTGGAGAAGCGCGCGAAGGCCGCGCCGAGCGCGAACAGGGGGAGCCGGAACGTGGGCGCGCTGCACCCGTCGATCGCCCGCCCCAGCGCGTCGGGAGCGAGGCCCGTGAACTCCGCCACCGCCCGGCGCACGAGGACCTGGGACGGCGAGTCGAAGTCGAGGTAGGTCGCCACGTCCGCGTCCAGGTGCCGCGTCAGGGCGAGGAAGCCCGCGTGCTTGCCGGAGCAGTTGTTGTGCACCCGACCCGGCTCGACGTTCCCGGAGATGAGCACCGCGCGGGCCTCGGGGTCGCCCGGCGGCTGGGGGCCGCAGCCGAGCCGCTCCTCTCCGATGCCGATGCGGTGGAGGAGGCCGCGGGCGGTGGTCACGTGGCAAGGCTCGGCGTTGTGGGAGGACACCGCGAGCGCGATCTCCATGTCCGTGAGCTTGTAACGCTCCGCCGCCCCGCTCTCGAAGAGCGGGATGGCCTGCAACGCCTTCGTCGAGCTGCGCGCGAAGAAGGGCTCGTCCCAGGGGCCCGCCCCCTCCAGCACCGAGCCCGTCCCGTCCACCAGGCACCAGCTGCCGCGGTGCACCGACTCCACCGCCCCGCCGCGCCAGACGCTGGCGAGCACGGGGGCGTCCGGATATCTAGACACGGACCAGAGATCGGCTTTGGGGCTCGTCATGACCGCCTTCTATCTTAGGGGAGAGGTGGAAGCCGGACGGAGCGCCGGGTCCGGGGGACGGACCCTGATTTCTCCACGACCTCCCCACGGGCGCCCCATGTCATCCTCCGAGACACACCCCCTGATCCCCCTCCGGCTCGTCCGGGTCGTGGTGCGGGAGAACTCGAGCCAGCAGTGGATCTTCCTGGAGGAGGACAACGGGTCGGAGGAGCCGCGCGGCTTCCCGATCGTGATCGGCAGCGGTGAGGCCACGGAGATCCACCGGGTGGTGAACGACATCCCCTCCGAGCGGCCGATGACGCACCAGCTGACCCTCAGCTCGATCCACGCCCTCGGCAGCCGCCTGCTCGGCGTGGACATCGTCGACCTGCGCGCCAACACCTTCTACGCCCAGCTCCGCCTCACGCCGCCGAACGGGGCCGACCCCGGCGGCGCCGACGAGATCCTCGTGGACGCGCGGCCCAGCGACGCCCTCGCCCTCGCCCTGCGGGCCGGAGCGCGGATCCGGATCGCGGAGTCGGTGATGGAGCAGGTCCGGACCGACAAGGCGCAGGACAAGCTCCCCGACGACGAGCAGCTCGAGGTCGACCTCGACCTCCCCGAGGACGACGACGACGCCCTGTGAGCGCGCCGGCGGAAGGGGGCGGGGGCCGGCGCCGAGGGCTCCTCCTGGGGGTGATCCTCATCGGCGCCCTCTCGTGCTGGCTGCGCCTCTGGCCCGTGGACCACGGCGCCCCCCACCCGGAGTACGTGCCGGACACCCACGTGGTCCGGAACGCGCTCCACATGCTGAGCGACAAGGACCCCGTCCCGCCGGCCAACGCGTACTCGTCCTACCCCTACCTGCTCCCCTACCTCCTGCTGCCGGTCTACGCGGCGGACTTCGCCCTCGGGTACGTGCAGGACGACTGGAGCAGCGGCGAGGAGTACGGACGGACGCTGAAGGAGTTCCCCTGGCACGCCCACCTGCTGGCCCGCGTGCTCCTCGCCCTGATCTCCGCCAGCGCCCCCCTCTTCGTGCTCATGGCCGGACGCGCCGCGGGCCTCCGGGCCGGCGCGTGGATCGCGGCGCTGCTGTGCGCCACGTCCCTGCTCCACCTGCAGCTCTCGGTCCAGGAGCGGCCCTGGGCGCCCATGGCCGCCGCCATCGCCGCCACCGCCTGGGGCGCGGCGGTCCACGCCTCCTCGGGCTCTCGACGCTCGCTCCTGCTCACGGCCCTGGCCGCAGCGGTGGCGTTCTCCATGCACCAGGCGGGCGGGCTCGCCCTCGGGATCGTCGGGCTCGCCTGGCTTGTGGCGCCCGACCCGGAGCTGCGGTCCTCCACCGACGGTTCGATGGACGACGCCGCGCGGAAGGAGGCGTGGAAGCGCAAGCTCGGCCGCGGCCTCGCGGCCTTCGGGCTCTTCTGGGCCGTGTCCCTCGCGGTCGGGCACCCTTACCTCCTGCGCTACGGCCTCGAGGCGGACGTGGCGGCCCAGGAGCTCGTGCGGGAGGACCAGACCCAGGTCACCTTCGGCGCCCAGCAGGTGGTGCTGGGGCTCCGCGCCGCCACCTTCACCGGCCTGACGCGGGCGTTCCTCGGGTACGACCCGGTCCTGCTGCTCCTCGGCCTCGCCGGGATGGTGACGGCCCTGCGCCGTCGCCCGCTGGTGCCCTCCATGGTGTTCGTGCTCGGCTGGGGCGCGTTCTTCATGACCAACCAGAACGAGCACATCCGCTACCTGCTCCCGATGGCGGTGCTCATGTCCCTGCCCGCGGGGCTCGCCCTCGAGCGGCTGTGGGCCCACCCCGCGGGGAAGGTCGCGGTGGGGCTCGCCCTCGCCCTGCCGCTCGTGCAAGCCGCGCGCCTCGACGTCCTGCTCCGGCGGGACGACACGCGCACCATCGCCGCCTCGATGCTGCGCGACCTGCCCGCAGGCAGCCGCGTGGCCATCGACGTGTACGGCCCGGTGCTCCCCCTCACCCTCGACGCCCTCGAGACCACGGCCGCCCTGCGGGAGGCCACGGGCAGCGCGCTCTACGGCCGGGAGGAGCACCGGCGGATGATGCTGCAGGCCGGGCTCCCCCAGCCCCTGGGCATCGACGCCGTGCGGCTCGAGGACGTGTTCGAGTACGACCTCCGGCACGGCGGGACCTGGATCCGCGAGGGGCTGGTGGAGGAGCACGGGGCCACGACCGCCGACGTGCTCGCGAGCCTCGGCGTGACGCACCTCCTGCTGGTGGACCGGACCCCCGAGGACGGCGCCCCGCCCCCCCTCCTGGACCCGGCCCCCGCCCGCCCTCTGGAGGGCGCGCCGCCCGGCAGCCCGCCCGTGCCGAAGCTGGCGCCCCTGGAGCTCGACGGGAGCGTCGTCTGGCAGGTGCACCCCTCGTGGTCCGACCCGACCACCTCCGTGGACGGCGAGGCGATCGACGCCCACCTGCCCACGGCCATGCCCTTCCCCCTGCGCGACCTCTGGGCCGTCCGCCGGCCCGGGCCGCAGCTCCAGCTCCACGCCCTGCCCCCGCGCTGACCGCGCCGCGCCCGCTATACTCCGCCCGCGGCACCCGCCGTGCGGAGGCGTGGCAGAGCCTGGCTGAATGCACCGGTTTTGAAAACCGACGTGGGGCAACCCACCGGGGGTTCGAATCCCTCCGCCTCCGCCATTCGAGCCACGCGTGAGGGCCCGAGAGACCTCCGATCGACCACCGGAGCCGCTGCCCAGCCCTGGATCCGGGCGCCTGTTCCCCCGCGGGAGCCTGCGCCCGCGATGCGCGCCTGAAGCTGGGGCGCTGAGGACGGCCGGGCGGCGAACCCTGCCTCGGGTCAGGCCCGCGCTCGACGTCGCCGGAGGGTCGCCTCCAGCGCGATGCCCCAGAGCAGGCTGTTCCCGAGGAGCAGCCCCCACTCGAGGGCGTCCGGCACGCCGCGACCGGTGAACACCGCGTCCTGGAGCCAGAGCCCGACCGGCCAGAGCGGGATCCCGAGGACCCAGACGAGCACACTCGCGACGCGGCCCACGAGCCCGACGGGGTCGTCGTCGATGTTGCTGAGGCTGAGGACGAAGACGAAGAAGAAGAGGACGAGGTGGAGCGCCGCGAGGAGCGCGGCTCGGCCCCACGAGCGGCCCCCCCCGCCTACGTGCCCGGTCGCGGTGGTCATCGGACCGGCCGCCGGGAGAGCGTGAAGACGGTGTCCCCCGCGGGCTCGCCGCCGTCCCAGGTGGTCCAGCGGGCCGTGACCCGGTCCGCGCTCTCGAGCTCGAGGGCCAGGGTGTGCATGTGCACGTCGAGGGGCGAGGCCAGGTTGCTGCAGCGGAGGAACTCGAAGTCGATCCGGTCCCCGACGGCGGGGACGGCGACCAGCGTCGGCTGGTTGCCGGCGGCGCAGTAGTGGGTCACGGTCAGGTGGTCTCCGTCGAGGAAGTACACGGTGACCATCTCGTGGGCGGCGCCGGGGAAGAGCGTCTCCACCACCGCGGAGCCCGCGGCGGTCTCGGCGTACACGACCTCCGGTCCGTCGGCGTCGGCCCCCTCCATGTCCCACTCCCCCACCAGCGCGCGCACCTGCTCGAACTGCTGGCGGGCCTGCTGGGCCTCCTGCTGGGCCTCCTGCTGGGCCTCCGGTCGGGCGGCGTCGGAGCGGACCGCTTCGGTCCCGGAGGAGGCGCACCCGGCGGCGAGGGTGGTCAGGAGGAGCAGTCGGCGGGAGA
>JASFWR010000343.1:0-4097 GCA_050049155.1 Planctomycetota bacterium
CCTGGCGAGGCGGCGGGCCGCCTCGGCGATGGGGATGGTCCGTACCCAGGGCATGTTCGTCGTGCGGGCCGAGGCCTTCAGGCGGGGGTCGTCGGGCGAGGTCGGCGGCGGCGGGTCGGCCCCCGACGCGCCGCCGCCTCACAGCCTACGGTCGCCTCGCCGGACGAGGTTGTCCACCCACGCACCCAGGATCAGGGCGCGCCGCTGCTTGGCGAGGCGCAGCTCCTCGAAGGCGGCCGCGCGCTCGTGGTCCCCGAGCTTGACGAGGAACACCGCGTAGTCCCCGTACCAGCGGCTCACGGTCTCCTCGGCGCTCCGGATCAGCCGCAGGGCGGGCCGGGCCCCGGTGACCCGCGTGCTCATCACCAGCAGGCGCGCGAGGGCCCTCCGCCGGAGGCTGGTGCGGCGGGGCCTCCCCCCCATGCTCCGCATCAGTTCCTGCACCGCGGCGACGAGGTCGACGCCCTCCTGGTTGAGCTCGGTGGCGAGCCTCGCGAGCTCCGGGTCGCGCGCGCGGCGCGCGATGTGGTCGTACACCGCCCGGGCGCCGATCTCGCTCAGGAGGGTGCGGCGGAGGTCGCGGAGCAGCGAGCGGTACGCACGTCGCTGCTCCTCGGGCACCGGCTTGAGGTCGCGGGCCTGCAAGCGATCACGAGTCGCCGGCGGCCCGGAGCTTCACGAGCGCCCCCAGGGTCCCCTGGGGATCGAACTCCACCGAGGTGGCCTCGCCCTCGAACGGGACCTGGAACAGCTCCTTGCGGCGGGAGACCTCGAGCATCCGGTTCATCGTCCGGCCGTCGGCCCCGACGAGGGTCACCGGCAGGGTGAAGGCGTACGCGGCGGCGGTGCCGGGGGCCACGCGCTGCCGCTGGTCCACGCGGATCAGCACGCGCTCGCCCGCGGTGTCGACCCGCCAGGAGGCCTCCACCAGGGGACCCGCCGGCCCTCGGAGCCACCCGCGGACGAAGGCGCCGCCCTGGTCTCCGAAGGCGGAGGCGACCTCCTCCAACCCGACGGGCGTGCCGCCCGCGCCGGCGTCCACCACGGCGCGCAGCCCCTCGAGGAACTCGCGCTCGCCCAGGCGGTCGCGGAGCAGCAGCCACCGGGGGACGGACCAGTCCGCGTCCGCGGAGGGCCGGTGCCAGCCGCCCGCGACGAGCGCGGCCGCGGCCTCGGGGTCCTGCTCCTCGAAGAGCGCGAAGAGCAGGTCGGCGAGGGTCCCGACGACCCCGTGCGCCTCGCCCGGCGACGGCAGCACGAGGACCCCGAACCAGGCGCGGGCCACCCCGCCCGAGAGCGGCTGCCCCCCGAGCGGGTCGCGGCGCAGGAGGAGCGGCTCGGCGAACGCCGTGAAGGCGTCCCGTGCGGCGGCCGCCCCGTCCGCGGACCCGGCGAGCCCGTCCGCGACGTCTCGGGGGTCGACGGTGCCCAGGGGGAGCGCGCGGGGGGCGCGCCAGTGGAGGGTCGAACCGTCGGCGGAGACCTCGGCGTGGATCCTCGCCCGGCTGGCGGGGTCGAGCACCGGCGGGAGCCAGGGGCCACGCCCACCGAGGTCGAGCTCGCGCGGTGAGAGGCGCCGGGTCCGGTCCGCCGCGGCCGCGGGGTCCGCGACCTCCACGGCGAGGGACCCGGTGACCGCGTCGCCCTCGACGTCGAGGGCGTAGCTGGCGTCGAGCACCTCGACCCTCCGCGGGCGCGGCGCATCGGCGCCGCTCGTCCCTCCCCCGGTGGTCCGCGCCGGGCCCGACCCGGCGCAGGCTCCCAGGAGGGAGGCCCCCAGCAGCGCGAGGGCGACGGGCCGTGCCCCGCGCAGAGGCCCCGGCAAAGGTCCAGGCAGCGGTCCGCGCGGCGACGCACCGACGGCCAGGTCCCGTCTCGCTAGACTCCGCGCTCTCGCCGCGGCCGATCGCCCGTTTGCTCGCTGCATCGCTGACCGCCGGCTCCGGCGGGGCATGAGATCGTAGCGTCGTCACCCCCATGGACTTCCTCCTCGAGTGCATCGGTTTCCCCGCGTCGGTGGACGAGCGTGACCTGGTCCGCCTCGCGGCCGAGCAGGGGGAGCCCGCCCCCTGGCGCGGCCCGCCGGCCGACCACCGGCTCCTGCGCCTCGGGGGCGGCCTGCAGGTCCGCGCGGACCGCGACCCGGACGGGGGACACTGGAGCCTGACCCCCTTCTACGAGGTCCCCCACCGGCTGCGGCTCTCGATCGAGACGGTCGTCCGCCCCCCCGACTCCCCCTTCGACGCGCTCCTGACCGGGTGGGCGGCGCCCCCCACGCCCTTCGAGGAGCGCGGCGACGGGGGCGCCTATCGCCTCGCGGCGTGGATCTCGGACGCGCGGCGCCTGGGGCGCCGGGTCCAGGCGGGCCAGGTGGTCGCCGTCTCCGTGGCGGGGTTCGCCCTCGCGGTGGACGACGTGCTGCCGCCGGGAGCCGGCCCGGCGAGCGACCTGCCCCAGGAGGCCGCGGTCGTGCGCCCCCTCGGCGGTCCCGCCGCCCCCGGCGGCTGCTGCGACGTCTCCCTCCGCGTCCGCGCCGTCCGCCGGATCCTCAACGAGGTGACCGGGGAGACCGTCGAGATGGTCGTGTGCGCCGCGCCGGAGCGCCCGATGGTCCTCTTCCTCCCCCAGGCGCAGCTGGAGCAGGACGGCCTGCCTCCCCCGCGCCCCGGGTGGCGGGTCGAGGGGACGTTCTTGTTCAGCGGGCGGCTCTCCGGCGGTCTGCCGAGGCCCCGCGCGACCCCCTGAGGGGCGAACGCGCGGCTAATCGTCCAGGGTGAGCGGGCCGATGTGGCACACTCCGTGCGGCGTCGCGCTCCGCACCCCGCGCGACCGTCCGTCGACCCGCATCCCCCCAGGAAGCCCATGCGTTCTCTCCTCCGCCTGAGCCTGGTGGCCCTCGTCGCCGCCGCGCTGTTCCTCTCCCCCGCCGCCGCGCAGGACGGCGCGCCCCAGGAGGGCGCCACCATGGAGGCGCCCCCCGAGCGCCTCCCCACGGAGAAGCCCCGTGACTGGCAGGCCTCGATCAACGATCGGATGGAGGCCGTCAACGGCGTCGTGGGCAGCGTCTTCTTCTTCCCGATCCCGGTGCCCGGGACCGCGGCCACGGACGAGGCGGGCAACCCGAAGACCACGACCCTGCCCTACATCGGCGCGGAGGTCACGACCCTCACGATCCCCTTCGCCGTGCTCTGGCTCGTGCTGGGGGCCATCTTCTTCACGGTCCGCATGGGCTTCGTCCAGTTCCGGCTCGTGGGGCACGCCATCCAGGTCACCCGGGGCAAGTACGACGACCCCGACGACAAGGGGGAGGTCTCCCACTTCGAGGCCCTGAGCGCGGCGCTCTCGGCCACCGTCGGCCTGGGCAATATCGCGGGCGTGGCGATCGCCATCTCCATCGGCGGCCCCGGCGCCACCTTCTGGATGATCCTGGCCGGCGTCCTGGGGATGGCCTCCAAGTTCACCGAGTGCTCCCTCGGCCAGATGTACCGCCACGAGCGCTCCGACGGCAGCGTCATGGGCGGCGCCATGTACTACCTCTCGGACGGGCTCAGCGACCGCGGGCCGCTCCTCGCGGGCCTCGGCAAGGTCCTGGCGGTCATGTTCGCGATCCTCTGCATCGGGGGCTCGCTCGCCGGGGGCAACAGCTTCCAGGTGAACCAGTCGAAGGACGCGCTGGCCGAGATCGTCCCCTTCCTCGGGGAGTACGGCTGGGTCTACGGGGCCGTGATGACCCTCGCCGCGGGCGCCGTGATCCTCGGCGGCCTCCGGCGGATCGCCGACGTCGCGTCCAAGATCGTCCCGGCCATGTGCGGCCTCTACGTCGCCGCGTGCCTGTTCGTGATCATCTCGAACGCCGACCAGGTGGCCGGCGCCTTCGGCACGATCATCGACGGCGCCTTCAACCCCGAGGCGGGCCTCGGCGGGGTCGTGGGCGTCCTCATCGTGGGCTTCCAGCGCGCGGCGTTCTCCAACGAGGCGGGCGTCGGCTCGGCGGCCATCGCCCACTCCGCGGCGAAGTCCCACTACGCGGTCCGGGAGGGCATCGTCGCCCTGCTGGAGCCCCTGATCGACACCGTGATCGTCTGCACCATGACGGC
>JASFWR010000344.1:0-4094 GCA_050049155.1 Planctomycetota bacterium
TACCTCGCCTTCTGCCTCTTCTACCCCGGGGGTGCCCTGAAGATGCGCGGCCTCATGGGCCGCGCGATCCCCGGCGACGTGGATCGAGCCGAGCTCCTCCCCGTCATCCTCAGGCTCCTGCAGAACGACGACGGGCGCGCGCGCGGCGCCGTCGGCACGGTCTTCAAGCTCATGGAGCTGGAGGACCTGAAGCCGATCCTGCCCGAGCTGGTGGAGGCGGTCCGGACCCCCTCCCCGAGCGGCGTCATGTTCTCCAACGGCGTCCGGCTCGCCGGCCTCGACTTCCTCGCCGAGCACCGGATCGCGGAGGGCATGGAGCTGTGCATCGCCGTCACGGAGATCGACAAGTGGGGCAAGAAGGACCGCATCGACCGCTGCCTCTCGGCCCTCGAGACGTACGGCGCCGCCGCGCGTGAGGTGCTCCCCCAGCTGGAGGACCTGGCCGCCCGCCTCGCCGCCCACAAGGAGGCGCGGAGCCTGAAGAAGCAGCTCGATCGGTGCGAGGCCGTGATCGCCGCCGTCCGCGCGTCCGACGACGACCGCCCGGTGCGGACCGTGAAGGAGGTCATGGGGCGAAAGCGGCGGCGCCGGTGAGCCGATCCGGGACCCGGGAGCCCGACTGCGGGCGCCACGCAGGGCTCCGGACTTTTCCAGGCCAGCCTTTGGCCTTGACCCCCCTGTTCGGCCGATCCATAAAGAAGAGGCCTCCGCTGCGCCTCGGCGCTGCGGATGTCGGCCCACCTGCGATGACCAGCCGTCTCCAGACCCTCCTCCTCCTGCTCCTCGCGCTGCCCGGCCTCGTGCTGGCGCCCGGGCAGGCGTTCGCGGTCTGCCTGTGCGACGCGGTCGAAGCGGAGGGCTCCTGCTGCGCCACCGTCTCCGCGGACGGGTGCTGCGGGGAGATGGCTGCCAGGGCGTGCTGCAGCGAGGACCGCGGAGCTCCTTCCGAAGACCAGCGTCGCGGTGGCTGCGACGACTCGGACGGCTGCGAGGGGTGCTTCGAGCTCGACCCGACGGCGCTGGCGGACCTCGACTCCACGTCCCCGGACGCGCCCGAGACGGGCGCGCACGCGGACGCGCCGAGGGAGCGCCTGGCCCCGCCGTCGTCCTTCGAGGCCCTCGGCCGGGTGACCCGACCGCCCCCGGACCCCGGGGTCCGACACGCCGGGCTGCTGCCCGGGAACGCGCCGCTGCGGCTTTGAGCTTCGGGACGCGCCCACGCTCCGCGTGAGGCGCCGCCTTCCAGGTGTCCCGATGTCTCTACCCGTACCGTCGCCCGATGAACCGCCCGAACTTGCTGGGCGTGCCCGCAGCGCTCCTCGCGCTCGCCTGCGCCAACCCCGAACACGTCGTCCTCGACGACCCCGCCGTCCGCGCCTCCCTCGAGGCCCGGGTCGAGGTGGACCCCTCCCTGGGCTCCGCCGCCGCGGAGGACCTCCCGTCGACCCTGCTCGCCGACCTCAGGCCAGAGGCCTGCGAGCGCGTCGATCAGCACGGCTACTGGTACGTCCGCGCCCTGACCTGGGCGCCCACCGTGCGCGCCGCGCGCCGAGAGCTGGCCGCGGCCCGCGCCGCCGAGCTCGCCGCCGGCGCGCCGGGGCCGGTGGCGGCCCAGGCCATCCAGCGGGACCTCTCGGGGGACGAGGAGCTCCTCGACGCCCTGGCCGCCTTCGACCTGGTGGGCCTCCTGGGCCTCGGGCCGGCGGCCGCCGCGCGGGGTGCCGCCGCCGCGCAGGTCGGCCTGGCTCAGGCCGACCTCGAGGTGGCCGCCTGGGCCGCCTGGCTGGACGTCGAGCGGGCGCTCATCCGCTGGCGGGCAGCGGAGGCCAGGGGAGATCGCCTGGACGGGCTCGTCGAGCTCGCCAGCGGGGACCTGGAGCGGGTCCGCATCCTCCTGGACACCGGACGGCTGGGGACCGCCCCCGCGACGTCCGCCGAGAGCGCGGCGTCGGAGCTGGAACGGCGCCGCTCCCTCGCGCGCGACGAGGGCTCTCGCGCCCGGGCGCGCCTGTCCGTGACCACGGGCGTCGACTCGGGGGCTGCGCTCGAGGGGGCCGCCCCTCGGACCGCGGCGCTGGAGGTCACGGAGACCGAGGGCGCCTGGTTCGCCGACGACGCACACCTGAGCGCCCACCCGCACCTCCGGCGGGCCCGGCGCCTGTTCGAGCTCCGGGAGCAGCAGGTCCGGGAGGCCGCCGCGCGCGCCTGGCCGGGGGTCTCCCTCGGGCCGCGCGTCGGCTTCGTGGACCCGACACAGCTGGGCGGCGTCCTCCGGATCACCCTCCCGTTCCCCTCGAGCTGGGAGGGCCTCCTCGAGGCCTCGATCGAGCGCCGGGACGCGGCGATCCAGGCGTACGAGGACCAGCTGCACGCACTGCGCACCGCCGAGCAGGACGCCCTGACGCGGCTCGCCCTCGCCGAGGAGCGATCCACCGGGGCGTCCCTCGAGGCGGTCACCGGGCTCATGGACGACTGGCGCGCCGCCCGCGCGGGCTTCCGGGTCCAGCGCACCCCCGTCCAGCAGTGGACCGGCGCCCTGCGCATGCTCGTCATGCGCGCCACCTGGGACATCGACGACCGGGAGCGCGCGGAGCTGGCCCGGGTGGACCTGCTGGCGGCCCGGGGCCCCATGGCCTCACCCTTCCTCGCGGGGGGTGCACGATGAGCGGCGTCGACAGGGACATCGACCTCTCCGGCCTCTCACGGACCGAGACCCAGCTGGTCCCGCCCCGCCGCAGCTGGCTGCGGGTGCTGGTCCCCCTGGGGATCCTGCTGGCCTTCGCCTTCACCCTGCGCGACGCCATCGTCGAGCTGATGACCGAGCGCGTCGAGGTCACGCTGACGCGGCCGGTCCTCCTGGAAGGAGAGGGCGCCGCCCCGAGCGCGGCCCGCACCGTGCTCGTGCAGGCCGCCGGGTGGGTGGAGCCCGACCCCTTCCCGGTGCACGGCCCGGCCCTCGCCGCCGGGGTCGTCCGCGAGGTCCTGGTCCAGGAGTCGGACGCGGTCCGCGCCGGGGATCCCCTGGCGACGATGATCGACGACGACGCCCGGATCCGCCGGGACGAGGCGCGGGCCCAGGTCGCGGTCCGAGAGGCGGAGGTCGCCCTGGCCGCGGCGGAGGCCCGCATCGCGGAGGAGAGCTTCACCGCCGCCATCGAGGTCACCGCCGCCCATGACGCCGCGCGGGCGCGCCTGTCCGGCGCGGAGAGCGCCGCCGAGCACACCGAGGCCAGCGTCCGCGAGGGCGAGGCGAAGGTGGCCCTCGCGGAGAGCGAGGTGCAGGTCCAGCAGTCCCTGGCCGAGGCCGGCACCTCCGGGCCGCGACAGGTGGAGATCGCCGAGGCCGACCTGGAGGCCGCCCGCGGCCGCCTCGCGGGGCTCCGGGCCGAGGCCGCCCGGGCGCGGGCCACGGTCGGCGAGGTGCGCGCCGAGGTGGAACGGACCCGGCGCCACCTGGAGCTGCGCTTCGAGGAGCAGCGGCTCGTGGAGACCACCCGGGCCACCCTGGCGCGGGCGCGCGGCGCCCTCGACCAGGCCACCGCCGCGCTCGAGGCCGCCGAGCTGGAGCTCGATCGAATGACGGTCCGAGCGCCCCAGGACGGCATCGTGCTCGAGCGGCTGGCGGTGGCGGGCGACGAGCTGAAGGCCGGCGCTCCGGTGTGCTCCCTCTACGACCCCGAGCGCCTACGGGTCCGCGTGGACGTCCCCCAGTCGGACGTGGAGGCCCTGGCCGTCGGTCAGGAGGCCGAGGTCCTCTCCGACTCCCGCCCGGGCCGGCCCTACGCCGGAGAGGTCCTCCGGATCGTGCAGCTGGCGGACATCCAGAAGGTGACCCTGGAGGCTCAGGTGCGGATCCAGGACGCGGACGCGCTCCTGCGGCCCGACATGCTCGCCCAGGTCCGCTTCTACTCCCGGGCCGACGCGACGGCGGCGGCGGACGCCGGCGGGGACGGGCGGCGCCGCCTCGCCATCCGCCGCGACCTCGTCACCGAGGGGAGCGTCTGGGTCCACGACCCCGCGGGCGACCGCGCGGTCCGCCGCCCGGTCCGGACGGGCGCCGAGGTCCAGGGCCCGGACGGGACCCCGCACCTGGA